>CAOJDZ010000085.1 GCA_948433815.1 uncultured Clostridia bacterium | reverse complement strand
AATATTATTAATATATATTCTAATATATTCACTTTTATTGTAGAGAGCATAAACATTGAAACACTTTGAATAGGAGAAAATATATTTCCATAACCTAAAGTAATAAAATAATATATATAATTAATTCCATAAAATAAAACACAAATTAAAAATACACCTATAAATAAAGATACTATTTTAGATATTATAGTAACTATGTATCCATTTTTAGTACTTTTTATAATATTAAATAAATTCTTTTCTTTTTCTTCTATAATTAAAATGGTTGAAAAAAGAAACACTAATATCAAAACAAAAAAATCGGTTATAGTTGTACTTGCTATTTTTTTTGCTGATACACTGGCTTCATAACTAACACTAATGTCTTGCATCTTCTTATATGCATCTGCTGTTTTAGATATACTTTTTAAAGATACTTTATCTTTACTTTTAAAAATAGAAGCATTTTCTATAGTTTCTGATTCATCAATAATGTCACTTAAATATTTATGATAATTGTTTACTTTATCATAATCATTTTTAATAGTTTCTAAAAAAGATAATTCAGTGTTTTCGTCCCCAGTATATCTCCATTTTGGATTTTTAGATTCCTCGTAATATTTATTATAAAGTTCTTTATTTTCATCACGAAGATTATTAGCAAAATCTCTAATGGCTGGATTATCACTTTTTATACTACTTTGTATATTATAAATAATATTAATAGCTTTTGCTCTTTCATATAACTGATTAATATATTTTCCTTTTTCTGAATTATTCTTATCTTTTAAATCTGTTTCTAATAATTTATAGGCTTTAGAAGGAATATCATTCTCTGGTGCTAAATAATTTTGATAATTTAAAAATAATAAATTCATAAACCATAAAACTAAAAAAGTAAAAATAAATAATTTATTTGTTATAATCTTTAAAAATTCATACTTTACAAATTTCATACTTCTTCCCCATTTGCAAAAATACTCATATAAACATCTTCTAAATTACCTTCTGGAGCATATTTTTCTATTAACTTATCTGCGCTTTTTTCTTCTAATAATATTCCGTCTTTTAACACCAAAATATTTTTAGCCATATTTTCTATATCTGGTACAATATGAGTTGCGATAATTATAATTTTATTCTTTGATAAACTTGAGAGTAGATTTTTAACTCGAATACGTTCTTTAGGATCTAACCCCGCGGTTGGTTCATCAAAAATAATAAGTCTAGGATTTCCAATAATAGCACTTGCGATTAAAATTCTTTGTTTCATTCCTCCTGAATAAGTACCAATTTTTTTATCTATACTATCAGTTAAATTAACAGACTTAGTAACTCTTTCTATTTCTGTTTTAATATCTTTTTTTGAGACACCCTTTAAAACCGCAATATAATTTAAAAACATATATCCAGTAAAAACATTATAAAGTCCTTGTCCCTGCGGCATATATCCTAAAATATCGCGGTAGTCGTCCCCTAATTTGTCTACGTTTCTTCCTTCCCATAAAATATTCCCAGAGTCCGCTTTTAAATTTGTAGTAATAATATTCATAAGAGTTGACTTCCCAGCCCCATTAGGCCCAAGAAGTCCATACACTCCATTCGTTAACTTACAATTAATATTTTTTAATACTTGCTTACTCCCATAACTTTTATTTAAATCTTTTATCTCTAACATAAATACTCCTACTCTGCATTTGTCATTCTTATATAATTTTCTTTTGAAGACCAATAATCCGTTTTTTTAATCAAGCCATAATTTTCACCTATAATGCTAGATTGATTTACACCAGCCCAAGTCATATGTTCTTCCCCCAAAATACTTTCTAATTTAACAAAATAATAATCTTTATTACTTGATAAAATCTCTATTAAATATCCATTTTTATCTTTCAAATTAAAGTCTTTAATTTCTTTACTTATCAAATCTATATAGTAGGCATTCCCAAGGTGAGCATCCTTATCTTTATATGTATAAATTAATAATTTGTCATCAATAATTGCATTAATCTGCATATTACTTTGTGGAAGTTCTTTTATAATTTCTTTCTTTTTAGTAGAGAAAGAGACATACTCTAAATTTTTACTATTCTTTCCTACAATATAAATACCATCTTTATAAAACTGTAGATTTTCCATATTTTTATATAAATCTTCATATATAACTTCTTCTTTTTTTGTTTCTACATCTAATAATTTTATTCTAGTTTTAGAATTATAAAGATTATTTGCATAAGCATTTGTATCATCATCAAAATCTTTTGGATCTTTATCATATAGAATTTCTCTTATAACAAGTTTATCATCATATACACCGATTAAAGTTTCATAGAATCCCTCATTTATTTTTTCATACTTGCCAGTCTCTAGATTAATCGCAACTAAATTTCTTTCAGTTAAATTAGTCGTATGAGTATTCCCTTTTGTAGTAACAACCTTACTCTTTTCTAAATAAGCATATAATATATTCCCTTTGATAACAAAAGGCATAGCCATTCTTGTACCACTTGGTGCAACAAATATTTTGCGCTTTTCTGTACCATCTAAATTAATTTTATATAGAGTTGAAGGTGTTTGATCGCTATCATCTACTGTACCATCAAAAGACACAGATATAGTCGTTCCACCTGCCGACGAATCAAGATAATATAAATAATCATTATAATAAAATAATTCATTAGCATCAAAATAATTTAAATATGAAGAACACTTATTACTATCATGATTACAATTTGGTTTATTGCATAAATATATTTCTTTTTTTAGTCCGTAATCAAAATACATTATATTTTCCTTTTCATCCATCCTTTTTATATAAAAGTAACCATTCTCATAATTACCCGGAAAATCATAACTAATAAATTGCATATTTCCATCATTTTTTTGATTTTTATTACTAAAAAACGGAATATTCAACTCCTTTATTTTTTCTCTAGGCATAAAAATAAATAAGAAAACACCTATTACCCCTAATATACTTAAAATTGTTAAAACACTTTTTTTCATTTATCTTCCTCCTCTTTTATGTTTTTAACAATTATAAGTTTATTAAATTTTTGTATCTAAAATGTATCAAGATAAAAAGCCTATAAACTTTTGCTCATTTATAGACTTTTTAATAATTAAATTTATTTGTTTTATAATTATTTATTTATCTCATTAATAATTTGTTCTCCATGTGTTTTTATTTTTACAGATGTAAGAATATTTGCATTCTTTAACTCTTCTATTGTTTTTGGTCTAACAAGAACTAGTCTATCTAATTCATCATTATTAAAAACATAAAAAGCAGGAACATTCATTTCTTTAGATCTACTTTTTCTTAATTCAATTAACCTTTCTTTTAAGTCATTTTGTTTTTTTGCCTCTTCTTCACAATACTTTGTCTTATAATATTCATAATAATTAGTCTCATCTTTTATTGATAGGTTAATGTAGTCTTGTGCTATTTCTTCCATAATTTTTTTAGAACAATATGATTTCCCTCTACTTCTATGATCTAAATCATACTGAATTTTTCTAATTAATGCATCAGCTCTCAATATTTTATATTTCATATCTTGAGGTGCCTTATCAGTATTAAGAATTGTATCTTGATTAGCAGCCACTACTAAAACTTTCCTATAATCTTCAAAATATTTTGCTTCAAAAGCTTTTTTTATCTTTGAAACATTACTTTCCCAAATTTTCCTAACTACTTCCCTTTGAGCCTCAACTTGTCTTAATGGAGAATACATTCCTTTACTAATTTTCTTTCCATTAATAAATAATTCTCTAATAAAGTCTCCCTTTTCATTAACTTTAATATTGCCAACTAAATTCTTACATTCAACATAATATGTATAAACAGGTGTAATAATAATATAATCTATTTGTGCTGTTAAGTCCTCATACTTTAACTTAATATCTTTTAAAACATACATTCCTATATTTGCTTTTTTTAACTGATATGCTATTTCATTTTCGCCATCTAATCCTTTTTTTATATTATAAAATTCTTTTAAAATATCATCGTTTTCTGGATACTCATCTCTTAATTTTATTAATGCCTCATATCTATCTTTTAAATCGCTACTTTCTTTATAAAAAACTGTATCTTTAAATCTTAAAGAATACATTATATCTCCTATTAAACCCATTTTTACATCACCTTTTTATAACTTATCTTTCATTTTTTCTATTTCTTGTAACATCTTCTGTTTTAAACTATCTATATCAGTAAAAAATAAATTTATTCCTCTTTTCTTTAAACCTAACATATTTTTAAATAAACTTATTATTTCATTTTGTAAACTAATTGGAACTTTTAAAGGAATTCCGCCTACTGTATGTACATGATCTATATACTTTTCTAA
>CAOJDZ010000084.1 GCA_948433815.1 uncultured Clostridia bacterium | reverse complement strand
GTAGTCTTTTAATTCTTCGTTAGTAAGTGGTATTATGATGTTTTCTGACTTTATTTCACTAAGGTTATGCCAAAGTGGAAAATACATATATTTAAATTGTTCTCTAGTTATAAATGGTAAATTAAATATAGGTATAAATAATATGCTTGCTGGTAAAAATAATTTTTTTATTTCCTTTTTATTAATTTTATATCCAGCTTCTGTAGTGCTTTTGCAGATATCTACTATAAGTAACGTTTCTGTCACTAACCCTAAAATTGTGGTAGTCATCCACATAATAAAAAATAAATCCATCCAAAATCCCCTCTTTATGTACCATATTTTATCACTTACATTGCTTTTTGTCAAGGAATTGTATTTAAATTGATACTATTAGGATATTCATTTTAGATAGATTTATACTTTTATTTATCCATTTATTTCTTTTTTTAATCTACTTTGATTTAATTGTTCTGTTGCTAATGATATGAATTCTTCTGGTGTTAAACCATATTTATCCATTATGTAGTCAGTATTTCCATAAAGTGTAGTTACAAAGTTTGTATCTACTAAGTCTTGTATGAATGTGATTCTAGTTCCAACTGAATTAATTGCTAATAATCTTTCTTCATCACTTATTAATGTTACGTCTTTATTAACTACGTGATCTGTTTCTAAACCAAATTCGTTAGACATAAATCTTGCAACTGTATCATAATATCTAGCACATATATTTACTATATTCCCGTCTACCGATACTTCATATACTCTTCCATATTTAGTGTGTTTTACACTTACTATGTATCCTTTATTTATTCTTAAATCTACTGTTTCCATTTTATACCTCCTTAATTAAAAATCACAGTTTCCAGGTGTCCTTGGATAAGGAATAACATCCCTTATATTTTCAATGCCTGTTAAGTACATTATTAATCTTTCAAATCCCATTCCAAATCCTGAATGGTAACATGTACCAAATCTTCTTAAATTTAAGTACCAATCTACTTTTTCTAAATCTACTCCCATTTCTTTACTTCTTTTAACTAATTTATCGTAGTCGGCTTCTCTTTCGCTTCCACCCATTAATTCTCCGGCACCAGGAACTTCTAAATCAACAGCAGCGACTGTTTCTCCATCTTCGTTTATTTTCATATACCATGCTTTAATATCTTTTGGCCAATTAGTTATGAATACTGGACCGTTAAAGTACTCAGTTATATATTTTTCATGTTCTTTCGCTATATCTTCGTTATAATCTGGATTAAACTCCCATTTTACGTCAGCGCTTTTTAATATATCTATAACATCATGATGACTTATTCTTTTAAATTCTGAATTTATTAAGTTTGTTAACCTTTCTTTTAAGCCATTACTTACAAATTTGTCACAGAATGCTATTTCATCTGAGCACTTTTCTAATACATAATTAACTACATATTTTAACATTTCCTCTTCAATATCCATTAGTTTATTTAAATCACAGAACGCTATTTCAGGTTCTATCATCCAAAATTCGTTTACATGCGTTTTAGTATTTGAATTTTCTGTTCTGAATGTTGGCCCAAATGTATATATTTTCTTATAAGCTTGTGCGTATGTTTCTCCATGAAGTTGACCAGAGCCTGTAATATATGCAAGACGTCCAAATAAATCTTGAGAGAAATCTACACTTCCATCTTTTGTAGGAATATTGTTCATATCAAGGGTAGTAAGTTTAAACATTTGGTCAGAACCTTCACAATCAGTTGTTGTGATTAATGGTGTGTGAACATAAACATAGTTATTTTCTTGAAAGTATTTATGAATAGCGTCTGCGGCTACGCTTCTTATTCTAAAAACTGCATTAAATAGGTTTGTTCTAGGTCTAAGATATGCTATTTCTCTTAAAAATTCTCTTGTTGGTCTTCCTTTTGATTGTAATGGGTAATCATCATCTACTCCGCCAATTAATATTACATCACTTGCTTTTATTTCATAAGATTGACCAGAGCCTTCTGATTCTATTAAAGTTCCTATTACTTTAACAGCACTTCCGATTCTTAATTCAGAGATACTATCAAAATTATTTAAATCATTTGTATAAACTACTTGTATATTATTAAAACAAGTCCCATCGTTAAAATCAATGAATCCAAAATATGCTTGTTTTCTATGATTTTTTATCCATCCTTCAAGTTCTATAGTTTTGTTTAAATATTCTTTATAGTGTTCATGTAAATCTTTTAAGTCCATCTTAAATCCTCTTTTCTTTGTAAATATTTTTTATTATATCATTATTATTAATTTAAATCTATGCCATTTATACTTGTGTTATATATATAATTCTTTATTTCTTCCATATTATTAGTTTCGTAATAATCGATTAATTTTTTATAAAATTCACTTTGATTTTCTTGAGAGATAGATATTATTCCACATCCATTATCTATCATAATTTTGTTTGCGAATAGCATTGCAACTCTTTTATTACCATCTATAAACATTTGTCTTCTCATTATATATAACATAATTTCTATTGCAATTTCTGTTTTTGTTTTTTCTTTGTTACTTAATATTTCTTCTAATTCCTCTTTTATTTTGGTTTCTATAGGAAATAGTGGAGTCCACTTGGTACCTCCAATATTAACGGGAGTACGCCTTAGCACTCCTAAATCAGTATTTAATACTAATTTGTCAGCGATTAACTTATGAATATTGCAAAGTAGAGTAAAATCTAATTTAATGCTTTTATTTTCTAAAATAAATTCCCATGCATATTTTAAATTATTAATTGCGACTATATCATCTACCTTTAACCCATTTACTATACCTCCATCATAAATGACTTGAGTATCTGGATAAGTGACAGCAATACCTTCAAGATTTGCACTTTTCCATATATAGTCTACAATATTTCTTTTAGCTATGAATACATTTTGTTCTCTAGTTAAATTGTATTTGTTTTTCATATTACTCTTTACTCTCCTTTTATATATTTATTATATAATATTTCTTTTTAAAATAAAATAATTACTTATTTAGATTTCGTTTAAAAAACATTTTAAATACATTCTTTAAGAAAAAGAAAAAGTGTTTACGCTACTGGATAAACACTTGCTTGTTTCTTATCTCTTCCTTTTCTTTCGTATTTAACTACTCCATCAATTAAAGCAAATAGAGTGTGGTCTTTTCCCATTCCGCAGTTAAGACCAGGATAAATTCTTGTTCCTCTTTGACGATAGATTATACTTCCTGCGTGTATTTTTTCTCCATCACTTGCTTTAGCGCCTAATCTACGACCAGCAGAGTCACGTCCGTTTTTAGTAGATCCAACACCTTTTTTAGATGCGAATAATTGTAAATCTAATATCATGAATTTCACGTTTATTCCTCCTTAATTTTTATATTATCTTTATAATCACTTTCAATACTCTTTAACATATTTATTAAATTTCCTAATAATTTATTTGTGATTTCATCTTTTTTTATGTTTTTTAAATAGAAATTGTTTTTTTCTTCATAATAAATGCTTTCTTTATCAAATGTTAGACAAGCATTAACAGAAGTTATAAGAGTACTTGATACTCCAGCACATACTATATCTTTCCCATATTCATCATATTTAGCGTGTCCAGATATTTTAAGTTCTGTGATTACATTATTTTCTTTTTTAATATTAACATTAATCATAGTTATTTCACTTCGATTTTTTTAATTATAATCTTAGTATATGGTTGTCTATGTCCTTGTGTTTTTCTGTATTTCTTTTTAGGTTTGTATTTGAATACTATAATTTTCTTTTGTTTACCATGCTTTAATACTTCAGCAGTAACTTTAGCACCTTTTACAGTAGGATTCCCTATTTTTCCATCCACATATAAAACTTCATCAAATACAACTTCAGTGTTAATTTCGTTATTTAGCTTTTCTACGTATAATTCAGTACCTTCAGAAACTAAATATTGTTTTCCACCTGTTACGAATATTGCTTTCATTAATATTTCCCTCCTTCAATAAGACTCGCCTTTAAGGTAAGTAATTACTTTTTATAACCTATTCCGTGCGGTTGTAGAGAAAGATTTCTACAAACGTGTTAATTTTATCATAATGTAAGTAGTTAGTCAAATTTTCTTTAAAATGTTATTACTTAAAGACTTAAATGCAACTTTCTCCCTATTAAAATTTTATTCTTGTATTTAGTTTTTAAGACTTTTATATAATTTATTTTAACAATCTCTACGGACTACGGAAATAATGAACTGTTAATTTTTTGACTATTCCATCTTCTATTTCTGTTTTGTATCTTGAACTGTTTCTATAAAATGGTGCGTTTACGTCTTCTCCACCACAAATTGACTATCTAAGTTTTGTCAATACTAAATTTATATAAATATTATATCACG
>CAOJDZ010000083.1 GCA_948433815.1 uncultured Clostridia bacterium | reverse complement strand
CACATTTATCACCAATATTAAGTATACTACACTTTATATAATTTGAAAAGGAGAAACAAGTTCTCCTTTAATCTATATCAACGCAGGATGCGTACACTATATTTATATGAAATATGTTGATTATATATGATTGTTTTTATGTTACATTTTGTAAAAGATATAATTAGCATGTTTATTTATTAAACTTGTTATAGTATGACCATATAAATTTATAAAAGTCTTTTTCTTTTCTCCTAAAAATATCAATTATTTTATGTGCGACCACAAAAGCGTTATTATATTCAGATTCTGTTATTAGATTTAAATCTAATGCTTCTTTTAATTCGTCTTTGTCCATGATGTATAGTTTATCACCGTTTGGAATACAAATGTCTAAGTTCATGTCTATGAAATATGGATTGTTTTCATCGTCAAAATTATTTTCTTTTGTTATATCAAAAGAACTTTCTATTAAATTGTTTTTATTATCAAACATTATAGTTAGCCACCAATTTTGGTTTTTAGGAGCAAAGATTAAATATTTATATCTGTTGTTTGCGATTGTTACTTTTCCTATAGGGGAATCTACAGCAAGTGGAGATGAAACTTTAATCATATTTAGAAAACATACTTTTCCTTCCATATATTCGTTTTTAATATCTTCTATAATTATCTCTCTTTCTAATACTCTGGACCAATAATCTCTTTTTAAGTCTCTTTTGCCTAATTTCATGTTATCACCTTTTTATGTATTTATTATATCATATTAATTCATATTCTCTAGCAATTATCCTTTCATCAAAACAGTATTTTATAATATATTTATTATTTTGTTTACAAATTATAATGCCAATAGTTTTATCTTGATTAACTTTTCTTATTTCTTTATCTATGTAGTTCATATATATTTGTATTTGGCCTATATGTTCTTTTTTTAGTTCTGTAATTTTTAATTCAACTACAACATAACAATTATATTTAATATTAAATAATAGTAAGTCTATATATTATAATTGTTGCCTAACTTAATTGGATATTCACTTTTAATAAATGAGAATCCATTACCTAGTTCTTCTAAAAAACTTTCTATATTCTCTAAAATTAATTTTTGAAGTATTTTCTCTGATATTAAATTATAATTATTATTTTTAATTGTTATTGGATTCTTTATAAGGTCAACTATTGTAGTTGGTTCATTATTAACTAATTTGTTTTTAGTGTTTTTATTTAATCTTTCATATTCTTTATTTTTGATTTTATTTCTTAAGTTATTTCTGCTAAGGTTTTGATTTATAGAAATAGTCAAATAATATAAAATTTTATTGTAATCTCTAATTGGCAATAATTCAGTATAATGGCTCCAAGTTAATTGTGTCGCAAATGGCGACACTTTTTCGTTACTAAAAATTGTATAAAATTGTTTCATTCTAAAAAGAGTTCGTTTATTGTATTTTTTTCCAACTTCTATAACTAATTTTTCAGAATATTTATCGATTATTTTTTCTCCATATTTACCACCAGCTTTATTTAATAATCTACCTATTTCAAAATATGTAATAACTTTATGTCTTTCTTTAGAATAGTCTTTTGTTTTTGTATATATTTCATTATCAATTAATTTATTTTTAATCTCGTTATAATAATTCATATTACTCCTTTCTATGGTGAAAATGTTTCTATTTGTAATTTATTATTTTGGCTCTTAAACATAATAGTTCCATTTATATCTGTTCTATAGATTTTAGAACCATTTAGATTATCTAATACACTTTTATTTGGATGTCCATATCGATTATTTTTACCTACGGAGATTATTGAATATTTTGGATTAATCAAATCTATAAAGTTCTTATTAGAACTTGTTTTACTACCATGATGTCCAACTTTTAGTACATCTATATCTTTTAAGTTATATTTTTCAATTAAATCTTCTTCTACGTTAATTCCTGCATCTCCCATAAATAAGAATTTATGATTGTTTAGTTCTGTATAAATTACAGATGAATTATCGTTTTCATTGTTATAATCTTTATTGTTTAAAAAATACAATTTATTATTATCTATATTTAATTCATTAATACAAGAGTAATATGGTATTTTCTTTTTGTTTAGTTTTTTAATTAAGTTTCTTTCAAGATTATTAAATTCACCACAATTGAAGATTACTTTTTTTACTTTAAACTTTTCTATTAAGTTTATTCCTTCTCCCATGTGATCATAGTCTCCGTGGCTTAATATTAAATAGTCTAATTTGTTAATGCCTAAACTTCTTAAAAAAGGTATTATAGAATCAGTAGCAATGTTGTATTCCTTTTTTTGTTTTTTCCATTCTTCTTCTTTGTATTTAATTTTTCCTCCAGTATCTATTAGAATGCTACTTTTTCTATTTTTTGTAACTATTAAAATAGAATCTCCTTGACCAACGTCTAAATAATATATTTCGTCATTATAATTAAACTTGGGTTTAATTAGCCAGAATGTTAGTAAAACTATGATTAAAAATATAAATTTTCTTTTTTTAGTTTTAATTATTAAGATTAATAATAAATAGTATAAGAAGACTTCCGTTAAGGTTATTTTTGGAAAATATATGGTCATTTTGAAATTTACTAAAAAGTTTGAAAGCGTTTCCATAAAAGATGAAGAAATTAATAATAATTTTGAGAAACTTGGTATTAAGAATGAAATTATAGTCACTGGAAAAACTATGTAACTTACAAGTGGTACAAAAATGATGTTTAATAATATTCCTACTGGATTTATAGAACCAAAAAAGTATATTGATAAACCTATAGTACTTATAAATGAAAGCGTACTAATACTTAATAAAGTTATTATAATGTTTTTACTTTTAAAGTACTTTGAAGTAAGTAATATAAAGTATGTTGTAGTAAATGATAAAATAAAACTTAAATTATATATTATGTATGGATTAGATAAAACTAATAAACTGAAAGTAATATATAATAGATTTGTTTCTGTTATGTTTAGATTATATAGTTTATTAAAACTTATTAATGTGAAAAATATGGTTGCTCTTAGGATGGAAGGACTGAAACCTGATATGAAAGAAAAAAGATATAATAAACTACATGTTAATATGTAAGATATAGTTTTATTAATCTTTAATTTTTTAAATATGCTAAGTAATATTAAACTAAATATTGATACATGTAAACCTGATAAAGCAAATAAGTGGCTTATTCCATTTAGTCTATAATTATTTAGAGTTTCTAATTCTAAATTATTATTTTTTCCTAAAATATATGTATAAATATATTCGTTGTATGGAATTTTTTCTACTCTGTTGTAAACTATGTTTTTGATTTTATAAAATATATTTTTACTTGAATTTTTTATTTCTATTTCTTCTATATTTAGGATGTAATGTATACCTTGATTGTTTAGATATTTTTTGTAATTAAATAAGTTTGGAATAGTATTTTCTTTTGGTGTTGTTAGATTTCCTTTTAGTTTAACTTTGTCCCCAAATTTGATTTTGCTGTATGCTAATTTCTCGTCTTCTGTTTTAAAGTAATAGATTCCTTTTATTTTCTCTTTACATTTTAAATCAAGAGACAATTTGTTACCATCTATTTCATAATTTAAAATTATACATGAGAAATTTTCTTCATTTCCAGAGTATTTGCTTTCTTTAGAAAGTGATATAAAGACTAAACTAAATATTAAGGTGATAACAATTAGGACTTTATATGTTAGGTTATACTGTAATATTATCTTTAATTTTTTCATAAATTGTTTCTCCAATGCCAGATACTTTCTTTAAGTCTTCTTTGTTTTTAAATTTGTTATTAGTTCGATATTCTATAATATTTAGAGCCTTGCTTTCTCCTATTCCGCTTAGAGTCATAAGTTCTTCTTTTGAAGCTGTGTTAATATTCACAAGTGTGTTCAATGATTCGTTTTTATTTTCAGTATTTCCATTTGAAGTGTTTTGTATTGTACAAGTCTTGCTCATACTATTTAGTGTATTGCTATTTAATTCTTTCCAATTATATATCATAATAATTTCTTCGTCTTCTAATACTTTACTTAAGTTAATACATTCAGTGTATGCATTTTCTAAAAGACCTCCCGCATATTCAATTGCATCTATTATTCTAGAGTCTTTTGGTAATTCATAAACGCCAGGTGTTTTTATTTGTCCTTTTATGTCTATTTTTATAGTTTCATCTAGTTTAATGTTTTCTTTTTCTTTCTCTTCTACTTTGCTTAATATGTTTATGGGTTCTATTGTTTCATTATTTTTTTCATATTTGGAATTTATTAAGAAAAAAGATAAAGATGCGACTAATATAGTTAGAGCTACTGAGCAATATAGAGCAATTTTTAACTTATTTTTAGGAAGAGTATCAATTTTATTTAAAATGATGGT
>CAOJDZ010000082.1 GCA_948433815.1 uncultured Clostridia bacterium | reverse complement strand
AAGAATCTTTTTCAATGTATAAGTCTTTACTTGGAACATATGCTTCAGGTTGATAATAATCATAGTAAGAGACAAAATATTCAACTCTGTTTTCTGGGAACAATTCTTTAAATTCAGAATACAGTTGTCCAGCAAGAGTTTTATTGTGAGCTAAAATTAGAGTTGGTTTATTAACTTCGGCTATTACATTTGCGATTGTGAAAGTTTTACCTGTTCCTGTTGCACCTAATAAAACTTGCTCTTTCTTTCCTTCTTTTATACCTTTAACAAGTTCATTAATAGCTTTAGGTTGATCTCCACCTGGTTTATAATTTGATACTAATTTAAACATTTTTACCTCCATTTATTATTATTGGGATTAGTTTCAACCACACATTCGTTCTTTTAACTATATTTTGTTCTCTTTAAGATGTTTTTATGTTTGGAAACTAATAAAAGTTACAATTTTTATTATCTAGACTAAATTATATGAGATAACATCAAACATATTTTTAAGATAAATTGGTATAATCATTAATTTTCACATATTTTATTGTCTTCATTATTTATTTGCTCTTGTAGAAATTCTAGTTCTTTAATACCTTTATTATTTTTTAATATTTTCATTTGGTTTCTAGCAGATTCATTCAGTTTTATTAATCTTTCTCTTTGATTCATACCCAGTATAATAAATTCTGCATTTGAATTTTCTAAATTATTAAGTATTACTAAATGAAGTAAATCTGTATAATCTCTCATATTCCCTTCACTTGCTAATTTTGGATTTGCTTCTCTCCATTCTTTTGCTGTCATCCAAATAAAGCAACATTTAAAACATCCGCTTCTTCTTTATATATAAATCTCTTTTGTTTTTCAGTTAATATAGGTACTATATAATTTTTAATGGCATCTGTATGAATTATGTAATTCGTTTTGGCTAAAATTCGATTAGCATGCCACTCTATCTTTTCTTGATAAGCTTCATTTTTCTTTAATCTCTCAAATTCTGTAATTAAATATAATTTAAATTCCGGACTTAGCCAGCTTGCAAATTCAAAAGCTATATCAGGATGAGCAAAAGTACCACCATCATATCTTCCAGACTTAGAAATAATACCAATAGCTGCAGTTTCTTTTATCCATTTTTGTGGGGACATTTTAAATTTATTACTACCCGCTTCATTTTTAAAGGTAGCGAATTCGCCCCCTTTAAAATTTTCATTATTTATACTTTCCCATAACCCTAAATAAGATACAACTTCTTTACTTCTCATCCAATCTCTAATTGGAAGTCTTGGTTCTTCACTATCCGCATATCGTGCTAAATCTGTTAAAGAAATATAATCTATATCCCTAACTCTCATTATTCCAACTTTATTATTATTTACATCTATTTCTGTTTTAATTGATTTCTTTTTCATGCATAAACATCCTCTCAGTCTTTAAATACTTCTAATATATTTCTAAATAATTTTTTTACTTTTCGCTACAACATAATATGAGACGAATCAAGATTAAAAAAAGAACTTATATGTAGTCTTATTTTTTCTTTGCTTATGCCTTTAACAAGGTCATTGATAGATTAGATGTTTATAATTTGATAAACTTTTTTTACCTCGATTCTTTACTTTTTAATTATATAATTAAAACTAATGTAACACATAGTAATTTTACCAATTTATTATAGAAAAAACAAGGTAACGCGATAAAAGAACTATTATTTTATTCTTACCTTATTTTTAAGATTTTTTATTGTATATACATTTATTAAATCACTTCTTATATGAATATTGTCTAGTGAATCCTATTCTAGATATGACTTTAGAGTCTCATTTTTTCTAAGTAATCTTAAAGCTTTATCTTTCTCACGGTAAACTGCTTTTTCAGTTATACCAAGTTTTCTTGCTATTTCACTTGCTTTAGCGCTGTGTGTTCCATTCTCATCATAATATAAACTTAATATATCTTTCGACAAAGGAGGCAAACTTTCTAAAGCCCCAATATAGTCTTTCACAAAGAGATTCGCGATTACTTCGTCTTCAACACTTTGACTTTGACTTGTAGTTCTCACTATATTAGAATTAATGATAAAAAGTCCGTTTTCATATAAAGAGTTTAGCCATAAAGATGCAGATTCAATATTATCCATAGTCCAATAACGCATATAATGAGTAGCACTTTGTTGCCTTATTATCTCTTTCATAGTTTTATTTTTTTCAATTATTTCAGCATTAAGTTTATTTAATTCATCAAGTGTTACTTTTTTTCTCCACTCTAAAACTCTATCTACATAATCTTTTTTAGTGGTACTCTCTAGCCTTTCGATAAGATCTCTAACAAACAGAATGGCACCCTCTTTTGTAAAAACTCTTTCTTCCAATGCTTCAAAAGAATTATCATCCCAATCCTCTATAATTGGAAGATATCTGTCATCGTCATCGTTATGTTTATATAAATGTACCTCATCTTCTAAACAATCTTCTATATCGCTTATTAAACTTTTATAGGAAGAAAGTGTATTTTCAAAATAGTATTCTATTTCTTTTATTTCATTTGGACGATTAACTGCGTCTTCTTCTGGTGCTAAAAAATCGACTCCCCACATTTCATAATAAACACTACTATAGTTATAAAGATGTTCATATTTTACAGTAGTGGATTTTTGCTTGGATTTATATATTCCTTTGTTTTCAGATGCAATGCGACGGTTGACTCCATCTAACAAATCTTCTTTTGAAGGCGTAATCCCGTCTTTATTGTTCGCAAGTTCCATTTCAACTTCTAAAAGTAATCGTACATCTTTGAGCCTTTTTTGATATAGGTTTAATATATATAAGAGTTCATATATTTCATGTAAATCGTGGTTATGGTTTTCAGATGCCACTACTAGACTTGCCATCTCGATATCTTCAGAACTTATAAGTGCTTTCATCTTACTATATTTCATATAAGTCAATGCTATTTTGAGAATTTCTTGAAATCCTACTTCGGACTTTTTAACTTTAAAAGCAGGCAACTGTTCTTTGGTTAATCCAAGGCTTCTTAGTTCGCTATTATAAAAGCGTATACTTTGTTTAAATCTGTATTGAATTCCAATTGGATTCAAGTCAAAGTGATTACTAAAATATTCATTTCCATCTTTTCCACGAACATTTCTACAGGCATCGATTAGCATCAAAACATAATCTATTTTTCTAAGTTCTTTATCTATAAATTCTATTAGTTTAGTTTCACTTTTGTTTTTTCTATTTTTTATTTTGCCGATTGACCGTTTCAATTTATTTTCGATACATCTAGCCGCGTATGTTTTAAATTTAGCTCGAGGACTAGGAATGTAATAATGTGCTGCGCTTATCAATGCCTCATAAGCGATTTGATGTAAATCGTCAAATTCGATTTTTTTGTCACACATTAAATAATATTTTGTGGCAAGATTCCGCGCTAAACTTAAGTGACCTTCTACTATTTCGTTGCGTAATTTTAAACTAGGAAATTTTCTTTTTTGTTTTATTATTCCCCGAGAAGAAGAATAAAGTTGTTTAAATACAGAAGCAAAATCTTCCTTGATTTTTGAAAGTTTCTCTTCCGCGGCGGCTATATTAATCCTTGCTTCTCGATATACTTCATCCTTTTTATCAGCTATTTCAGCTTCTTTGCTAGCTAATCCATGCCACTCTTTCCTAAGCGTCTCTATTTTACTATCAATTGCAGTTATAGATGATAACATACCATCAGTTACATCTACACCTCCCATTAATTCTTGGAGTTCACTTTGGATTCTTCTTAATTCATCTTTCTTTTTTTCTAGAGCATCTATGCTAGAAGTTATCTCTCTGTATTTATCTTTTTGATCTTTATCAAATGCTTCTCGAATTTTCTTTATATTATTATCTCTCTCAGATTTTAATGAACGAATTTCATCTTCAAGTTCTTTTATAACTTCTATAATAGGTTTATCTTGTATACCTTCTTCTGCATATAGTTTTTCTACCTCTTCTTGAGTTAAAGAAGGGCGCATTTCTAATTGTTCTCTATATGCTGCACGAAGATATCCATTCATTTTAGCCCTCCTATAAAAATTTAATTTTTATTATAGCAAAATTGTATACTTTGTCAATAAAATAAGGCTAATTGACACTATAGGTTTTGGTCATATTTATTAATTTAGTTTTATTATAGAAATCATTTCATTAATAATATCTATTATTTTTAAGTCTTCATATAAGTCTGTTTTATATAGATTGTAATATTCTTGATTTAATTTTTCTATATTTATTTTATCATTTTCTCTTGAACTAAAATTAAGGTTTAAAGTTAAAAATAAATTTTCTATTTTATCTAATACTAATCTAAATTTTATTATGTTAGTTTCTATCTCTTTTATTTCTTTTTTTGAT
>CAOJDZ010000081.1 GCA_948433815.1 uncultured Clostridia bacterium | reverse complement strand
TTTATCCTTTATCTTTTGATGAATTTTTTTCTGTATTTGATGGAAGCGAAGAAAAAGCTTTAAATGAATATTATACATTTGGTGGACTTCCACTTACTCTTCTTTCTAAAACTGATAATGCTAAAATAAATTATTTAAAGACTCAAAAAGAAAATGTATATATTAATGATATCGTTGAAAGAAATAAAGTTCAAAATAAAGAGGAACTTGAAATGCTAGTTCAAATAGTAGCGTCTAATATTGGATCTTTAACAAATCCATTAAAATTATCAAATGTTTTTAAAGAAAGAGATAAAACTTCAGGTATGACTGATAAAACTATTTATAATTATTTAAGATATTTACAGGATGCTTTTATTATAGAAAAATCAAGACGTTTTGATGTGAGAGGAAAAAGATTTATAGAAACTCCTCAAAAGTATTATTTTACTGATATGGGGATTAGAAATTCATTTTTGGACTTTAGACAAAGTGAAGAAATATCACATACTATGGAAAATGTAATTTATTTAGAGTTAAGAAAAAGAGGATATAATGTTGATGTTGGTTCAGTTGAAATAAGAGAAGGAGATAGCAAGAAACAATTAGAAATTGATTTTGTTGCAAATAAGGGAAATAATAAAATTTATATTCAATCTGCATTAGAAATGAAAACACCTGAAAAGGTTTTACAAGAGCAGAAGTCTTTATTAAATGTAAATGATTTTTTTAAGAAGATAATAATTGTGGGAGATAATGTAAAAAAATCTCGTTATGAAAATGGAATAATAGTAATGAGTATATATGATTTTCTTTTAGATCCTAATAGTTTGAAATATTAGCAAAGAGGTAAGATATGAAAAAGATAATAATGGTAAAATATGCAGAACTTACTACTAAGAAAGATAATAGAAGTTATTTTATAAATACTTTAGTTAAAAATATAGAAAGTGCTTTAAGTGAATTATGTCCTGTTGTTACTAAAGATTATTATAGGATGTTTGTTAGTGTTAGTGATGAATTTTTGAAAGAAGCATTAGATAGGCTTACTAAAATATTTGGTATCTTAGAAGTAGCTCTTTGTTATTTTGATGAAGATAAGACTATAGATAATATTTGTCTTTTGTCAAAGTTAGTTATAGAAGAAAATTCTACTTTTAAAGTTGTTACTAATAGAAGTGATAAAGAATATCCTATTAAAAGTATGGATGTCAGTCGTAAAGTAGGTGGATTTTTATTAAAGAATGTTAGTGATTTAAAGGTAGACGTGCATAACCCCAATATATTAGTTAATGTTGAGATTAGAAAAGAAGGAGTGTACGTTTACGGAAATTCGCTAAAATCAGGTGGAGGTTATCCAACTGGAACTTTAGGTAAAGCAATTCTTATGTTAAGTGGCGGACTTGATAGTGTAGTCGCAGGATATTTGACTATGAAAAGAGGAGTAAAATTAGATTTTTTATATTTTGAAAGTTTACCTCATACGAGTCTAGAAGCTAGAAATAAAGTTGTGGAGCTTGCCAAGGTTTTGAAAAAGTATGGTAATAATGGAAAACTTTATGTTGTACCTTTTACAAAAATACAGGAAACTATTTATAGAGATATGGATAATACTTATATGATAACTATAATGAGAAGAATGATGTATAGAATAGGTGAAAAGGTTTCAAAGAAAATTGGTAGTCTGGCAATTGTAAATGGAGAATCTATAGGACAAGTTGCTAGCCAAACATTAACAAGTATAAAAGTGGTAAATGATGTTACTAATTATCCTATTATAAGACCTCTAGCAAGTTTTGATAAAGTTGAAATTATGGATATAGCACGTAAAATAGGTAGTTACGATATTAGTATTCTTCCATATGAAGACTGTTGTACTATTTTTGTCCCACCTCACCCAGTAATTAATCCTAATTTAGAGCATGCTAGGAAACAAGAAGAAAATTTTGATTTTAGTTTAATTGATGAAGCAATTAAAGATATTTTAATTATAGATTTAGAAGAAAAAAAGAACGAAAATACTTATTTATAGTATAAAATTCTTCTTTTTTTTCATACTAATAATGGGTGAAAGTTATGAATAATCCTCTTATAAATAAAATAAAATTAGATTATGGGTATGAAAAGGTAGTAGTAGATAAATTAAATAATGATTTTAAAAGGACTGTAAGGTTTAAGAAGAAAATAAAATAATATTTTAGTTATTTAGTAAAGAAAACATATTTGTTATGGATATGTTTCTTTTTTTTTGCTATACTTAAATTGGTGATTATATATGAAAATATTAAGTGTAAATGCTGGAAGCTCATCTTTTAAATTTCAAGCTTATGAAATGCCTGAGGCTAAAGTGCTAATATCTGGTAATTTCGAAAGAATTGGAGAAGAAGGAAGCTTTTATAGTTTTAAAATAAATGGTGAAAAGATTAAAAAAGAAGCAGATTTAAAGAGTCATGAAGATGCTTTTAATATTTTAATGGAAGAATTAATAGAAAATAAAGTTGTAGAAGATTTAAATGAAATTAAAGGTGTAGGACATAGAGTTGTACAAGGTGGCACTAAATATGATAAGAGTGTTATTATAGATGAAAGTGTTATTAAAGATATAGAAGAATACAGTGTTTTAGCACCTCTTCATAATCCAGCTGGTATTATGGGGATAAGAGCTAGTCAAGAAGTTATTCCGAATGCTATTAATGTGGCAGTTTTTGATACTGCATTTCATCAAACTATAAGTCCTGAAAATTATATTTATCCTCTTCCTTATGAATTAATGGAAAAGTATAAGATAAGAAAGTATGGATATCATGGGACTAGTCATAAATATGTAAGCGAGAAGATGAATGAAATTTTAGGTAGAACTGATACTAAATTAATTACATGCCATTTAGGAAGTGGTGCTAGTATAAGTGCTATAAAGAATGGGAAATGTATTAATACAAGTATGGGACTTACGCCTAACTCTGGTTTAATGATGGGAACTAGATGTGGTGATATAGATGCAACTATTGTTACATATATGATTAATTCTTTAGGTATGACAGCAGAAGAAGTAGATAAAATGATGAATAAACAAAGTGGATTACTAGGAGTTAGTGGTAAATCTAATGATGCCAGAGATATTGAAGCTGGTGTAGTAGAAGGAGACGAAAGATGTATTTTGGCTCACAATATGTTTGTTAGAAAAGTAATAAATCATATTGCTATGTATTATATGGAGCTAGGTGGGTGCGATGCTATTGTATTTACTGCTGGTATTGGAGAAAGATCTGTTCCAATTAGAGAAGATATTTTAGAACATTTGAGTGTTTTAGGTGTTAAATATTCTAAAGAGAAAAATCAAATTCAAAGTGAAATAGGATGTGTTACTACGGAAGACTCAAGTATTCCAGTATATGTTATTCCAACTGATGAAGAATTTATGATAGCAAAAGATACTTATGATTTAGCTATATAGAAAGAAAGAGGAGTATGAAAAAAGAGACTTTAAAGAGAATTTATAACGAGATTAAAAAATTTGATATTATATATTTAGTGAGACATATAGGACCAGACCCAGATGCAGTTGCTAGTGAAGTTGCTTTAAGAGATTCTATTTTATATACTTTTCCAAATAAGAAAGTTTTTGCTCTTGGTACTGGAGTTGCTAAATTTAAATATATAGGTAAACTTGATAAAGTGAATAGTTTTGATTATGAAAACTCTTTAGTTATTACTTTAGATGTGCCAAATATTTCTAGAATTGATGGTATGGATTTAAAAAAATTTAAAAATGTAATTAAGATAGATCATCATCCTTTTGTGGAAAAGTTTAGTGATATAGAATATATAGATGAGAAAACTTGTAGTACTTGTGAAGTTTTACTTGATTTAGTTAACAATACTAGATTAAAAATTAACGAGGGGATTGCTACTAATTTGTTAGTTGGAATAATTAGTGATTCTAATAGATTTTTATTTAATCCTTGTGATGATAAGATACTTATAAAGGTTGCGGATTTAGTTAAAAAGTTTAAATTAAATTTACAAAAGATCTATGCTTCTATTTATAGTAGACCTATAAGTGAAGTTAGACTTATGGGGTATATAGGATCTAATTTGAAAGTGACTAAGAATAAATTTGCTTATATTATTTTAGATAATGATATAGTATCAAGTTTTAATGCTGATGTTAGTAGTGCTTCTAATATGGTTAATGATTTTAATAATATTGAGGATTTTATAGTTTGGATGTTTGTTACAAAAGATATTAAGAATGATATTTTTAAAGTTAATATAAGAAGTAGAGGACCTATTATTAATGAAGTTGCTAGTAATTATAATGGGGGCGGACATAAATTTAGTAGTGGTGCTAGAGTTAAAACTATGGATGAACTTGATAATTTAATAAATGATTTAGATATATTATGTAGAGAATATAATAAAGACATAGAAAAATAGCTAAAAGTTATTAGG
>CAOJDZ010000080.1 GCA_948433815.1 uncultured Clostridia bacterium | reverse complement strand
AAAAAATAAGATATAAATATTAAATTATTTACATCTTAAAGTATACTTGTAATTTCATCTTTTTTGCTCTCTATATAACTATCATATCCTTCTTTCAAAAAACTTTTTAGGAATGATTGAAATGCTTGATAAGCTTCGCTGTTATCTTCCTTTTTAGGTGTGGTAACTTGTCTAATTAAATCTTCTTTTATAGCTTTAGCATTTACTCTACCTTTTACATCAGTTTCAAATATTCTTGAATAATCTCTTTTCTTACATAAGAAACTTAAACAAGGATCTAATACGTACTCTGTACCATTAAAATTAAAACATATCCATGAATGATAATATTCTGGTGTTTTTTCATCAAATCTTAAATTTCCTCTTTCGATATAATCATCATCATTTAGAAATACTATTGCTGATTCTGTTGTTTGCCAACACCAACCTTCAAGTCTTCCTATTGGCATTAATTCAAACAAAGTGCCTTCGTAATCATCTAAAACTTCAATGTATAAGTTATTCAATTTTCTCATTAAGTATTTCACAATTTCAATATCGATTGTTTTAGAATGTAATATTTTAAATTTTTCTTCTTCTGTTAATTCTTTTTTAGAAATAATTTTATCTAATATTTCATTTATTCCAAACATTTTGCTTTCTCCTTGTTTTTGTATTGTTATTCATTATGATATACTCCTTATATTTCTAAAGATTTTTTGGGACCTTTATCTTCTGGTTTTGTATTTATTAATGTACTTGCTTCATAACAATTTAACTGAAAACTCATATCAAAGAAAAATTCTGAAAGAACTAGTGATCCGTTAAATTTTCTAAAAAGATCATCTTCTATTTCAGTTCCAAACATGATGTGATCTATTTGTGCTTGTTTTAATCTTTTTCTTGTTTCATCATATATTTTTTTACTTAATACCCCTAAACCTTTTAATAGTTCTTTTGTTTTGTCGTAGTCAATAGTTTCCATAATACTTCTCCGTTTCTAACTTTTTCTCATATTATATTTTAATTTTGTGTTCTGGTCAATAATTATTACTAGTTTTATATAGAAAGTAATCTTTTTCTTCTAATAATACACCATTTACTTTTATTAAGAAGTTTTTGTTTCTTTTTATCTCTTTTATATTTTGTATTTTGTGTTTCTTTTTATATTTGTGGTATTTTAATTTTCTTTCTAAGATGAATTTGTTTATTTTGTGTTTGTGGATCTTTATCTCATCTAAATTTTGTATTAACAAGAATATAAATAGTAGTATGATTAATAATTTATTATCGAAAGTAAAGATTAGAAATGTAGATATTAAGGATATGATTATGGTTATTTTATGGCTAATGTTATAAGAGAGTATTAAGTCTATTAAATTGTTTATTAATTTGCCTCCATCTAATGGTAATATAGGAAGTAAGTTGAAACTAAATAATAGAATATTTATATTATAAAATTTGGTGTATGTTAACTCGCTTACATAACCTTCTTTGTATAGACCATATATTAATATAAAAAACAGTAATTGAGTAATGGGACCCATTAAAAGGGAGATTATTTCTTTTTTTATGGGGACGTTTAATTCTTCATCTAATATAGTAACTCCACCAAACATAAATATTCTTATTTCTTTAACATTTAGATTTAAGAGTTTTGATGTTATGAAATGTCCGAGTTCATGAACTGTTATTACTAATATAGTTAAAAATACATATTCAAAGTAACCTGCGAGAAAAGATAATAATATTATTATATAAGTAGATATATCAATTTTAATATTATTTAATATATGTTTTATAGTCTAATTTTTCTCCATCTTTTGTAAATTCTAGATATAGTTTTTTATTAGATACACCTATAATAGTACCTTTTTCTATATAATCATATACTTTTATATCATTTGTATTTATGTTTCCATATGTTACATCTACTCCGTTACTTTGTTGTACTACTATGCTACTGCCATATCCTTCTTTCTCACCTATAAAAACTATTAAACCGCTTTCTAACATTTTTACATTGTAGTTATCGCTTACTTCAAGTTCTACTCCATTTTTATAGTCTTTAGCGCTTGTATATTCTAAATAAGCATTTCCATTTACTGTACTTACCTTATCTTTATCTGGTTTTTTAGTGAAATCAAGTAAATATTTTTTATATAAATTATTTATTTTTGAAAAATTATAGTTTGTTTCAAATATGTATTTGTTTATAAAATCTTTGGCTGTTTTATTTAAGTTACAGACTATTAATAATATTAGTATTATACTTGTAGTAAGTAATGTTCTTTTTATTATACTGTTTCTATAAGAATTTTCTTTTGGATCTTTATCTTTGTTTCTTATTTTTTTCATATAGTCTTCTACTCTCATTTTATCACCTAGAAATATATATGAAGTTTTATTTGTAAAAATGAATATTAGTGTTGATGTTTGTTTCTTTTTTTGATAGATTAGTTTTATGGAAAAGATAAGTGAAAGTATTGTTATAGAGAAAAAAAGTAAATTTTATGGATATAGGTATCGTATTGAGAATATAGAAGAAGTTTCTTTTATAATTGAAGAGTTAAAAAAAGAACATAAAAAAGCTAGACATATATGTTATGCCTATAAAATTGGAAATTTAGAGAGAAAAAATGAAGATAAGGAACCTGCTAATACTGCGGGTAAACCTATACTAGATGTTATTAATTTTAATAATTTAGATAATACTTTAATAGTTGTTGTAAGGTATTTTGGTGGTACATTATTAGGTAGAGGATTGTTAACAAGGACTTATAGTAAAACGGCTAGAGAATTAATTTAGGGTGTACATTTTTAGAAACTAGGAATATAATACTAATGAAGAGGCGTGATAGTTAAGGGATTTAATTATCACAAACTTTGAAAAAAGTTAGCCTCTTCTTTTTTTAATCTGTTACAAGTTTACTTACTACTTTAAAGAAACCACCTAGTCCTTCAGTCATGAATTTTTCAATAGATTCTCCTGTTTTAAGACCTAAGTCACTTATTTTATTAGAGTAATCTTTATATTCAGTAGTAATGTAATTATTTATACTTATATCTTTTCCTTCGCTTACATCTTGTTCAAATTTTTTCATTGCTTCCTCAGTTATAATCATTTTGTTATATTCTTTATATTCATAGTAACCAGCACTTGCCATAAAGTATAGCGCCGTATATATTCCAAATAATATTATTGTTATTATTAGCAGAGGATTCTTTTTTTTCTTTTTCATGCTGAAACCTCTTCTTTTATTAATTCAGCCAAACACTTACTTATCGCTTCCATTGTGTTATAGACTTCTTCTATTTTATTATCTACTCCACCAACTTCAATTAACACACTTTTTCCATTTAAATTAGGATTATATAATTCGCCTACTGTATCGACTTTCTTTTTTAGAACTCCTCTAGATAGCCCAGGGTAGTTCTTTTTTATTATTTCATTTAATTTATCTGCAAATCCTTCATTATTAGATTCTGGTGTATGTTCTAATCCCGTTACTAAGAGAACTCTTGCATAGCCTTTGCCGTTTTCTTCATAATATGTAGCATTATAGTTAACACTATCTCTGTGAACGTCTATTAAGTATTTTATACTAGGATAAGTATTCATCATTTCTCTTGCAAAGTTTTCAGTAGCTAGATAACTTCTATTATATGAAAGTTTGTTATTATTTAAGAATTCTTTTACATTTTTTGTTTCTACAACACTACTAATTCCATTTTCGCCTAGTTTTTCTCTCATTACATAAGAAGCTATCATAACATTTGGTTTAACTGAATAGTCATAAGGCATTGATGAAGAATATTCTTCCAATTGATGAGTATTATAAATATATACTATAGGATCTACTGGTTTTGTGGGATTAGGATCTTCAACATATTCGCTAGCAGAGTTTTCATAATCAAAGTCATCATCTTCTATACTTGAAAATACGCTTAAGTTATTTTTTTCAACTATTTTATTTAATCCATTATATAAGATATATTTAGGAGAAGATAGTTGTTCTTCAATTTTATCAATTAAAACACTACTTTCTCTTGTGCCTTCTTTTAAAAGACTAGAAAGTAAGTATTCTTTAGTGTTATTAGTGTCTCCTATCATAAGTCTTATAGTACATAAAAAAGAAAGACCAAATAAGAATATATATATTGCTCCTTTATAATTTCTTTTTATTCCACTTTTAAATCTTTTTTTCATATAATCACCTTGACTAAATTATATAGTAGTTTATATGCAAAAAAAGTCGAAACATGATTAGTATAGCCTATTTATTGAAATTGATAGTATACTACTTAAATCGTCTACTATTCTGTCTATGTCTTTTGTGGAAACTAATAAGTCTGGGTTATTTTTTTCTAAGTCTTTCATATTTATTATTGTGGGTACTCCTATAGATATTACATTAGTTTTAATAGTTCTTTTTGATAGTTCACTTGCTTTACT
>CAOJDZ010000079.1 GCA_948433815.1 uncultured Clostridia bacterium | reverse complement strand
CCTAATATAATAGTATATGGAATATTTTCTTTATTAGCAAAATCTAAACTTTTCTTTAGTTTTTTATCTTCCATTTCTACTTCTACTTTTAGTCCTAAGTCTCTTAGTTTGCACGCTAGTGAAAGGCTTTCTATTTTTGTTCCCATAGGTATTACAAATAATTCAAGTAATGGAGTACTTTCAAATTTTGGATCATTTTTTAAAAGTTCATATATTGAAGTTAGTCCAAAACTTACTCCAACTGCTGGGTATTCATTTCCATCATCAATGAATTCAGTTACCATGTTATCGTATCTTCCTCCACCACCAATTGAACCTGTTAGTTTTAGATTTTTCTCATATACTTCAAATACATTCCCTGTGTAATAGTCTTGTCCTCGTGCTAGGGTTGACTTAAATACGCAGTATTCATCTAGTCCCATTCCTTTTAGATATTTTTCTAATTCTAAAAGCTCTTCTATTCCTTCTTTAATTTTTATATTATCTGTATTAGCAAACGCTTCATTAAGTTCTTCTAAACTAAGTGTGAATAGTTCTAATAATTTATCAATTTGTGTTATTTCTAAACCAGCACTCATTAAACTTTCTTTTAATTCATCAGTTGTTATTTTATCCATTTTATCTAGAATAGTTATAGTAACTGATAATAAATTTTCTGGCACTCCACTTTCAAGAATTAATCCACTCATTAATTTTCTACTATTATATTTTAGTGTTATTTCTATATTTAATTTCTGGAATGCTTTTACGTATATACTTACTAATTCAGCTTCAATCATTTGGCCACTCAAACCTACTACATCAACATCGCATTGAGTAAATTCTCTATCTCTACCTACTTTAACTGGTCCATCTCTAAACACTTTTGCTATTTCATATCTTTTGAACGGCATTTTTATTTGATTTTTATTTAATGCAATTAGTTTTGCGAATGGTACTGTTAAATCATAACGAAGTCCTAAATTTCTGTTTCCTTGATCACGAAGTTTATATATTTCTTTTAATATGTCATTTTCTTCGTCATATTTTCCACTCAACATGTCAAAGTAACATAATATTGAAGTTTCTATTGGACTATATCCATATTCTTCAAAAGTATTCTTTAATATTTCATTTATATAATTTCTGATTTTTTGTTCTTTTGGTAAAAAATCATAACCACCTTTTACATTTTGTATTATCATATTTAATCCTTCTTTCTTATTATTACTTATTAAAAAACTATACAAGTAATGCCTGTATAGTTAGAAAACTTTTTATTTCTAGATACAAGCATCACAAATAGCACTTGTATCAACACTAATTTAAATGTTATTTACAAGTGCGATTATTATGGTGGTGATGTAGTCTATTAATATAATTCATAATAATCTCTCCTTTTTTTCAAATTAGTTAAATAATAACATAAAATTTATACTTTGTCAAAAATCTTAATAAAACAAAAAAGTCTTTAAAGACTTTAAGTTTGTTAATTCATTTCCATCTGCATCAGTGTGGATACTTCCAGTTAAAATTAGTATTCCTTCTACAAATCCCCATACAGATGCGATAATTGGACCTAATCCAAAGAAAATCCATCCTACTAATGATAATAATAATTGTCCTACTGCTTTTCCTGTGTATCCTAAATAGAAGTTATGTACTCCTAAAGCACCTAATATAATTCCTAATATACCAGCGGCTATTTTTGATTTTGAACCAGTATTAGCTACTCCTTCTTTTTTTATTGCTTTTCCACAGTTTAAGCAAATGTCAGCTCCTTCTTTTAGTTCTTTACCACAGTTAGCACAAAATTTAGGCATAAAATCACTCCTTTGTATATATATTATATCACGTATTAGATTTTTTGCATATTATAAAATGTTTGACAAATAAAAAAAGTTCTGTTAGAATTTTGAAACATGAGAGGGAGAGATAATATGAATTTATTAAATTTTATTAGTTTAAATCATCATCATATTATTTTGCACTTGTTAATACGACATTAAAACGTTGTAAAGCAAGTGCTGTTTGTGGTGCTTGCTTAAACTAAAGTATAGATATATGAAAGTTATAGGCAAGTAAAAGCTTATAACTTTTATTTTTAAGAAAGAAGGAAATGATATGAGAAATTTAAATGAAAATTGGATGAATAAAAAAATACAAAGAGAAGTTATGATAAGGGAATTAGAAAATGCTAAAAAGGATATTATAGGATGTAGCGATGCATATAAGAAAATATTTAATGGTGCTCCATTTTATGAAAGTTGGACTTTGGATAGTGCTAAAGAAGTTATTTTAGAATATGTATCTGATGAAGCTTTAATATTAGTTCCAGAATATAGAGATAAAATAGTAGGATTTTTAATCGCTATGAGTGGGGTACCTAGTAATCAAAAAGATTACGTTCCTTTTAATGATGAAGAGATACGTTTTGTTGAAGACGTTGGAGTTATTAGAGAATGCAGAAATAATCAAATTGCTAGTGAGTTAGTTAGAATTTTACTTACTGATTATTTAGAATACAGCGAAAGATATCTAGGTTATAGAACTAATGCGATGAGATATTTTGAGCAAAGAGGAGGAGAGAGTTTTGAAGCTGGGGCGATTAGAGTTCAAAAAGAAGATGCTTTAAGTCGCGAAAGAGGGGAAAAAATTTATATTCCAGAATTTTCATCTAGTGAAAAGCAAAGTTTTATTAATTCTTATTTAGAACTTATAAAATATAATCCAGGCTTAGATGTATCTGATTCTAATAAATTATTTAGAAGTATTTTTGGAGATATTGATTTTTGTCAAATAGATGGAAATTATTCTTTTCAATTAGATCCTACTGGAGAAGGAAATGATAGAATTTTTCCTGTTATAGATTTAAGCAAAAAATTAATAAAGGAGAAAAAACTATGGAAATTTTAAAAGATTTAATTGAAATAAATACTATAGGTGACTTAGAAAATGAAAGATTTAGGGATTATATTAAAACTTTTCTCTCTCCTTTAGGTTTTACTTTTAGAGAAATTGGAGAAGGGAAAGAAAAGGTATTGATTGTTAAAAGAGGAGACGGAGATTTAGGTTTTGTATGCCACACTGATACTGTTGGGGACTCTTCTCTTTGGACTAAAGAGCCTCTTATATTAACAGTTAGCAATGATAAGTTATATGGTCTTGGTGTTTCAGATATGAAAGGTGGTATTGCTGCTTTACTTGAAAGTATTAAAGAATTAGATAAAAGTATATCGCTTACTTGTTATTTTACTTATGATGAAGAGACAAATTTTAGAGGGATAAACGAATTAGTTAAATTAGAAAATGATTTTCCTAGTACACTTATTTTTACTGAACCTACTGATAATGTGCCTGTTATCGCGAATAAAGGATGTTTAGAATTTAAGGTTTCTTTTTCTGGTAAGAGTGCTCACTCTAGTACACCGATGCTTGGAGAGAATGCTATTTTTAAGGCTATGGAATTTATTAAAGAATTAGAAAAATTAAAGAAGGAATTAATGAAAAATAAAGAAAATGTTTATGAAATACCTTATACGACTTTTAATCTTTCTAAGATAAGTGGTGGAACTGTTATTAATAAAGTGCCAGATTATTGTGAGATATATTTTGATTTTCGTACTGTTAGTAGAAATGATGAAGAAATTATATTTAATAGACTTAATAATTTAATTATTTCTTTTAATGCTTCTATGGAAATTATTAATAATGTTTCTTCTGCGATGAATAAATCTACAGAATTTAGAAAAAAAATAGAAGGTATTTGTAATAAACCTTCTACTGGATTAAACTATGTTACAGAAGCATCATTTTTTAATAATAAAAATATTTTAATTTTAGGTCCAGGACCAGTAACTGCTCACCAAGAAGATGAATTTATTTCTATTGATAGTTATAAAAAATCTATAGAATTATATAAAAATATAATAATTAATTTAACAAAATAATAAAAGGCCAAAAGCCTTTTTTAGTTTAATTATCTAAAAGAGATATCATTGTATCATAATGACTTTTTACAATGTCTTCTTCTTTTAAATCGAGATATGCAGCAACATTTAACAGTTCTTCAATATAATCTTTTTCATCATTATCATTAACAAGTATTTCTATTTCAATAAATGAACCTAAACGCTCTACATCGTCTATACATAAATTATATTTATCATATTTTGTAAAAAGTCTAGTTTTATTTACTTCTACCCATTTTTTATATCCTAATGTTTCTAAAAATTTATTTGCTTTTTCATAGGAATTTACTTCAAATTCTATTTCTTTTGATTCTTCTAATTTTTTACTCTGTTTTTTTAGATTTAATTCTATTTTTTCATTTTCTTTTCTAACTCTTAACCAAATTGATCCTTCTACACTTTCTGTACTTTCTAAATCACTTACATATATTGAATCATTTTGATATAGTGGCTCGCTTATTTCACAATTTAAACTTTTTAATTTTTTAAGTAATATTTCTTTGTCTTT
>CAOJDZ010000078.1 GCA_948433815.1 uncultured Clostridia bacterium | reverse complement strand
ACAGAAGAGGGAAAGTTTAGTTTTTACACTGATAATGTAAACAAAAAAATTAATTATGTTATTAAAGTATATAATGTTGATACTACTTGTTCTGTTGAACCTTTGAATACTTTGAGCGTAAAAACTGATAAATTTAATTCTTATTCTATGAATGATGTTTGTCGTAATCCTTATGGGATAGAATTGTGTGGAGCATTTTATGATGTTGGAAACATGACTTATGAAGAATTTAATGAAAAAGTGTCTGCTTTAGTTGAAGAAGAAAGTAAACCTTTTAGTAAAAAATTAGGTAGTTTTATAGCAAAATATTATTTATATATACTTATACCATTTTTAATTATTGTGGGAATATATGTTGTTAGAATTATTATTCTCAAAAGGGGGGAAGAAAAATGAATAAGAGAAAGAAATTTGGAATTATATTATTTTTATGTTGTTGTTTTGTTTTTTCTAATAAATTAGATGCTAAATTAAAAGAAGTATACTATGTAAGAGAAAATGGACTTACAACTCCACTTCATTCAAAATATAATTGGATAAAAACTAATTCAGGGTACTTAACCGAAGATGAACAAAAGAATAAAAAGAATTTATCTTGTGATACTAATAATGTTCAATTTTGTTGGACTTATAGTGAAAGTAAATGTGAGTTTAATAGAACAGTATTTTTAAGTAAGCATACTTATTTAAGTAGTTGTCCAGCAAAAAGCAATGCTGCTCAAGCAAAAAATGCAACAGAGGCTATGCGACAATGTAAGCAGCAACTACTTATAAGTATTAGTGGAAAACTAGAATGTTGGGATAATTTTGGTAGGAAACAAACAGTAACTATTAAAGATTCGGATTTATCTGCAAGTACATCAACAAAAGGAGTATGGAATAAATCAGCACCTAGTGTTTCATCTATTTGGACTAATACTGGAAAAACAAGACCGTTCTGTACTTGGGGTGGAACAACTGAAATAGGTACTAAAAATTTAGTACAAAATGTATATGACGCAGAAGGGGCTGCTGCTTATTGTTTGAATCCTGGTAAAAATTTTATAAATCAAAATTACGAATTAGACGAGAAGTTTGATGTAAGTGATTGTAAAGATACTTCAACTTATAATTGTGGTCTTGCTGGTATTGTTGCTGAAAGTGAGAAAAGATATGGGGCTGATTATTTAACTACTGTTACTGCTTTGAGACTTTGGGCCGCCTATAAAGGAAGCGACGATGACGCTTGGTGGGATTCTCAAACTGATACAGTTTATAAAAATTCAGGTATATATAAAATAACAGCGGATTATGTAATTAGTAATGGATATTCTGGTGCTACTTCTGCTCCTGATTTACTTGGTGTTATATATGCTGAAGGTGGAAGTATTAATCAACTTCAAAATGCTATATCTTTATTTAAGGATGCTGTTAGTGGAAATATTGAGTTTTGGGTGCCAAATACAAAGGTTTTAGATTATACAATTAATAAAGAAACTGGTATTGTAGATTTAATAGTTGCAAGTAATTTTGATAATATGACTAAGATTGAAAAGATAACTACTGAACCTGAAATTGGAGGAATAACATTCGCTCCTGAAACTTGTCCACAAAATGAAATAGGAGATTATTGTTTAAAAATATCTATACCAGTTGATTTAACTCAAATAAAAGATAGTTTAAAGATAACTGGATTAATAGAATATAATCACCCTAATGATGTTGTTACTAAAATGGGGCTTTATTTACCGTCTAGTAATCCATCAAAGTATCAATACATGGTTATTTTTGATAAGGGTGTTCCTTCTACTGCTCCATTTGAATTTGAATTAAAAAGGCCTTTATGTACTTTTCAAGATAATAAATGGTATGATAGGGATGGTAATGAAACTGATAAAGAAGGTTATTTGGAATCTTGTGAATGTGTAGAAGTAGATGGTGTTAAATATATAAAATACCCTGATAGACCAGCTCAATCAGAAGAAGAATGGTACGAAGAATGTGAAAAAGTAAAATGTCCTGATAAGGGAATAGATTATTCTGAAATGCCAGAAACTTGTGAAGAAGATGGTGAAATAAAAGACCCTGAAATATGTAATATTATAAATAGAGAAGATGGTAATTATAAGACTGAATACGGAAATAAATTTTGTACTATTTATTGTAGAGAAGCGTTAACTTTTACATTTATGGATAAAGAAACTGCAATAGCAGGAAGATATTTTAAACATGATGTTAAATCTAAATATTCTAATATTGCTTATTTAAGTACAGTTATTAAATCTAGTAGACAGTGTACTTCTTTAATTGATTATGATACTTGGGAGGAAGAGTATTTAGCAGCGAATGATGCTGTGTTATCTACTTGGAATAATTTGAAATATTGGGAATCACTATATAATTTAAACGGCGGTAATCCTACAGATACTCAGCCAGGTGGAGGTTGTTCTGGGTGCAAATGTACTCAACCTGACCATCCTACATTTTACGCTTATTGGGAGACTGGTTATTGGAATCAAACTTTTGAAAATGGTTCTAGTTCTGTTCAAAGCGCCGCTGTAAGTCAAATTGGTTCTGCAGCATCATGCGGTTATTGGCACACTTCTTGTAGTGGTTCTGGTGAAAATAGAACATGTACTACAACTTGTAGGGGGACGTGTAAAGCAGCAACGAGTGCTGATTTGGGTTATGTAAGGCGAAATTATAATAGTGCGATTGCGTCTTATGAAGGCGCATTAAATAGGAGAGACACGCTTTTATATCAACTTCAAGATTGTAACTTTATGAGTAAAGAACCAAAAGGCACTTATATGGATTATATAGAAAATCAAGAAAAGCAAGATAAAACTTTTTATAGGGCTTATCAAAAGAAAAGTTTTTATGTTGTAGGTGGTAGATCATATACATCTCCTGTTGAATTTAGAACTTATAATCAAGTTATGCAATATGAACCTGAGAACGATGTTGAAATAGATTATGAAGAAAATTATACTTATAATGAAGGCTATGATATTACAACTAAAGATGAATTAACTCCTAATGTTGTTACACAAATGGGATTTAGTGATCAAGATAAATGGGAAGAATATTGTTCTGAAGATTGTGATTATGATTTGAGAGATTTAACTGGTTCATCATTTACAAAAGAGTTACCTTATTGGTTATGTTCTGGAAGTGAAACTGGTGCTCAATGTGTTAAAGATCCTAAAATATTACCTAGTAACAAATTAGTTAATATTAATATTGAAAGAGAATCATTACATTATCAAGATAGTGCATTCTTTACTCAGGTGTATACTGGACATATTTCAACTTCTGGTAATAGTCAAGGATATTGGATACCTTTATTAGATGATGTTGCTGATTATCATTTGTATCCAGTTGGAATTAAGAGAAAAACAGGTTCTTATGATATAATACTTAATTTTCCTTCTTTAGGAAATCAAGATAGAGTTGATAAATTTGTTTATAATGAAGAAGTTTTATGTAAATATCAAGTTATAAATGATTTAGCCGTATATGACTGTGATGATGATTACCATACATGTTATCCATGTACTGGACCTGACTGTTATCCAGAAGACACTAATAAAAATCCATACGATTTAGGTGTATATTTTAGAACTATTGATTTAAATGATGTATTCCCTAATTCAGTTTATAGTCCAAATTATAATAATAGACCACAGTCAGTAAGACCAATAGGTAAGAACTGGACTATTAATAATGCTAAACAGATTGTTGAACAAATACAGAAATTAAATACTGCTATATGGCAAGAAAAACCTCAATATGAGATTACTCTTAATAGAGAAACAATCGCAGAAATTAAGAAACATAATAAAAGAACAAATTATCAAAATTATTCATTAACTTGTAATGGATTAAGTTGTACTAGTGATTTCTTAAGTAATGATTTAAAAGAAATACTTATGGAAAAATACTACTATAAAACAAAATGAACTTTATAATTATAATAGGTGAGGTGATAGATAGTGAAAGAAACGTTTTGGACTTATTTACTAATAGTTTTAGGTTTATTCGTAATAGTTGTTATGATGTTAATTCAAGATTTAACTGGAACTAGCGAAGAAGATTATTATCTTACCAAAGAAGTTATGCAGGCTGCGATGATTGATTCTATAGATTATGGAGTTTATAGGCAGTATGGAGATATTAGAATTATAAAAGAAAAGTTTGTTGAGAACTTTATTAGAAGATTTAGTGAAAGTGTTAATTCTATAAAGACTTATAAAATTGAATTTTATGAAATTTATGAAGAACCACCTAAAGCTACAGTTAGGATAAAGACTGCGACTAGTGAATATCAAGTTAGTACAGATACTACGGTTGATTTTGATATTGTAACTATTTTAAGTGGTATTCTTGAAACAAAATATTAGGAACACATTAATTTGTGTTTCTTTTTGTATGTAAATAAAAATGTAAAATAGAAAATAAAAAGCGTTTTCATATAAATGTGTCGTATAAAGGTATAGGAGGCAGTTT
>CAOJDZ010000077.1 GCA_948433815.1 uncultured Clostridia bacterium | reverse complement strand
AAATGATCTAATTCTTTAAATTTAGAAATATCTAACACACCACTTTTAACAACTTTATTAAATACTAAATTCATCTCTTTATCAACATAATTATTATATTCAATTAAAGTTTCACTAAATTTAAGAAATTTTTCATGTACAGAACTATCTTCTGTTTTTAAAAATGGAAGCACATACTTTCTATATCTATTTCTAGTATAAACATCTTTTAAATTAGATTTATCAATAAAATATTTTACATGATTTTTATCACAATAATCTGTAAGTTCATCTTTAGTAACAGTTATAAGTGGTCTTAAAATAGTATAATCATCTTTATATATAACTTTAGAAAAACCACTGTAACCTTTTAAAGTAGAACCACGAACTATTCTCATAAGAATTGTTTCAATTAAATCGTCCCCGTGATGAGCTGTCATTAAAAATCTGGCTTCATGCTCCTTACATACACTATCAAAGAAATTATATCTAATAGTTCTTGCTTCATTATGAAAATTATCATCTCCATAATTAGTAATTTTCATACACTCAAAATGTAATCCCTGTTCTTTACAGAATTTTCTTAAATATGCTTCTTCTTCCTTACTTTCTTCTCTTACGTTATGATTAACATGACACACTATAACTATTAAATCTAATTCTCCTTTTAACTTTATTATCAAATCTAATAAAGCCATAGAATCAGGACCACCAGAAACACCAACAGCCACAGTATCCCTATACCTTATTCCACTTACACTCAATAAATATTCATAAATTTCTTCCATATTACTCCTCTTGTTTTTCTACAACATTAAGTTTATTATTATCTTTAATTAAATATAAAGTACCTACATTATCATATCCTAAATCTTTTTCATATTCCCATTTAGCAACTACTTTAAAAGCATCATATTCTTTATCTTTATAATTATATTTTACTTCTTGTATATTATCTATAGTAACATTTTTTACTATAGGTAATTCTTGAGTTCTATCTCCATAAACATTATTTTTAACATGATTATACATTGTATCTCCAGCATTTATTTTAAAATTATCTACTATGTCAACATGTACAAATTCTGCTCCACCTATATCACTACTTGTAACTTTATTACTAAGTGTATAAAAATCTGCGATGAAGAGTTTACTTAATACTGATGCATAAGAACTCATATCAATTTCATCATCATTTAAAACTTCCTTTAATTCTTCAAAATAAGTTCTATAAAGCTCTGTATCTAAATCATCTAAAGTATAACCATACATTTCTAAACTATCTAATTTAGTCTTTGATACAACTTGTCTTTCATCGCTCACAAAGAAGTCAAAAAACACTTTAACACCACCTGCGATAATCACTAATACAGCAAGTACTGATACTGTTAAATAAAACACTTTATTTTTATTAATTGCCCTTTTCATTCTCAATCATCCTTTCAATATTACTGCTTTCTAATCTTATTAAATCATGTACTATAATTGCTTTACTTACATCAAGTCTAACTTCAGCATATTCTTTTAACCTTTCCACATAGGAACTTTCAATAGGATTATCATTAAATGCCACATAAGAATCGTTTAAATTATTATAAAATATATTATTAGTTAAAATATTACCATTAGGAAAAACTACTATCTTTTCATTCTTTGAAAAAATATCATTACCTAAAGCATATTTATATTCTAACCCAAACATATTTGAAACAGTAGGTAAAACATCCCACATACCCATTACATCAGTTATTTCTTTCTGTAAAGACTTATCACTAGTCCAAATAATTAATGGAGTATTTTTTATTAAATCATATCTATCTCCTTCAAGATTAACATAAGTTGGATCATTAACATCTTTAATTTCCTCAGTCTCTACATCATAATTATATAACAAATTCAAATTTTTTCTACCTAATTTACTTTCATGATCTCCATAAATTATAAAAACAGTATTCTCATCTAATCCATTTTGAACAATCTCTTCAAAAAATTGACCTAAAGCCTCATCTGCATAATGAGCACTCTTTAAATAATTACCCATCTCAGTATCTTCTAAATAAGGAACAGTAACAGTTTCTTTAATTTCATTACCATTAGCATCATATTCACCAGTTCCTTTATCAAAAGTAATACTAAAATCTATATCTCCATATTTAGTAATATCATCAAAAGGACTATGATTACTCAAAGTAATTATTGTTCCCATATAATTTTTATTATTTTCTTTAATATTTTTTAAAATATCTATAGATTGATGTAAGAATGATTTATCTGAAAGTCCTAAACCTACATAATCTGGATCATCCTTATCTGTAGGAACTTGAAAACTATCCTTAGCATAAAAAGCTTGATATCCTAAAGTTTTATACATAGTCTTTCTATTCCAATAATCAGCATTATTAGCGTGCATACTAAATGTATAATAACCCTTTTCATTAAATAAATTTTGAATAGTTTCATACTTTCTTTTATAAAAATTAACAAAGACAGTCCCACTAGAACTTGGAAGAAGACCTGTACTTAAAGTAAACTCAGTATCACTACTAGTTCCAACACTAATTTGTGGATAAAAACTTGAAAAATACATTCCCTCTTTAGCAAGTCTATTTAAATTAGGAGTAATTACTATATCATTTACTTCTAAATCTATTAAATAATTTTGAATACTTTCTGCATGTATAAATATTACGTTTTTACCTTCAAAAATATTAGTGTATTTATTCTTCTCTTTTTTAGTATCCTTAGTAGCATAAAAATCTCTAAACACTTTCGCAGAACTATCATATCCAAACATTGTACTAATAGATGGTTGTATACTTTGAATTAAATCATTAAAAGTATACAAATAAATTCCAAATCTTTGAACATTATATTCTCTATTCCATTGTTTAATTAATCTACTGGCTTCACTTGGTACTAGAGTCACTATTAAAAATAAAACTATACAAACAGCAGTCGCTCCTGTTTTAATAAACATTCTTTTTCCTTTTTCATGTTTACCAACTTCAAAATAATAATTCTTTTTAGTTAAAACCCTATTAACGATTATCATTATTATAGGCGCTAATAAATAGATAAAAAATATTAATTCTAATTTACTAGTAACAGAATCACTTACTTCACCTAGCATAGACAAAGTACCTAACAAACTTACACTTACAAAACTCATATAGAATGTATAATAAATATGATTAATTATACATAAAAATGTATAAAAAACTGTTAATAGAAAAAAGTATATAAACTGTCTTTTAGGCTTTATCAAATAACCAAAAGATCCTAATAAAATAGCTATTGTAAAATCACAAACAAAAGCTTTAATCTCACTGACATTACCTACTGTAAAATATCTTAACAAAAAACCTATAAATACAGAAGCAAAAACATATGTCAAAAAGAGCACATTAGTTGAAAAGTACTTTTTAAAACTTCTTAATATTTTTTTATAAATTCTCTTAATATTTTCTAAAGAAAATTTATCTTTTATGTTTATTTTTTTTAACATTTTCAAATACCTCAGTAAGCATATTATACCACGAAAAAGAGACATTTTAAAGTTAAATAGAAATACTATACATAAAGTAAAAATAAAAAACACTACTTAATATAGTGTAGTGTTTTTTATTTTAAACTATTGGTTTAGTAGTCGTTCCATTTGGGTTATCGTTGTTAAATTATAAATTCTTACTTCCAAATTCTGCGAATAATAAACCATCAAATTCTTTTCCCTGACTAGCATTCTGATTTTCTCCAGTCTCAGGTAAAGCCATAGTTAATGTATATGTAATAGTTTGAACATCTTCACTAGGTGCAAAAGTTTTTTCAACTAATATAGCTGTAGTTTCTGACTCTGTAGAATCAAGTGAGATATCTCCTTTAGCTCCATTAGAAACGTCCGATACATTACAAGTTAAATCTGGCATTCCATTAGTATAAGTCATTTTAACATATACAGTTTGTTCCGAATCAGAAGGCTCTACTGAAATAGTAAAAGTTTTACTTTCAGTCCATCCAGGTTCAATTTCACTAGCAGTAGTAAAATCGCTCCCTCCATCAAAAGTTACACCACCAATTTTAGAAGTAGTAGCACTTACATCAGCTGCTTCTCCGCTAATCTCAGTAGTAAAATATGCAAAAGTAACTCCAACAGATGTTACAATGACTGTTAGAATAGTTATTACACTTAACATTATTTCATATCTTTTGCTATCCATAATAAACTTCCTTTCTATTAAATATTAGGATCTCCCTTTGCAACTATTTTACCTTCAAAATTTTTATCTTGTAAATCATCTTGACTAGCTCCACTTTCTAAAAATGAAACTTTTAAAACATAGTGATGAGTTACTCCAGTATTAATCGTTCCAGTACCAATATTACTACTTACGGAAGGAATTCTTCTCATGTTTGAAACCTTTATAAGTTTATTTTTATCACTTTCATAAATTGTTTGTCCGTCTTTTAGAGAAGTACCTTCCAAAGTATAAACAAAATTTTCACTATTTATTTCGTTAGTTATAATATCCCAAGCCAAAGTATAATTTCCATACG
>CAOJDZ010000076.1 GCA_948433815.1 uncultured Clostridia bacterium | reverse complement strand
CAAAATTGTAACACACAACCTCTAAATAGAGGTTGTTTTTGTATGTAAAAAGACAACACCAAAATTTAAATTTTGGTGTTGCTATTTATCCGTTGTGTGTTATTTAAAGGTTGCACCTCTTTTTTATCTTTTTTAATTGTAACATATGTTAAAATCGACCTAACTTACTACCAGTTTTTAATTATATAAATAAAAACTGGAGCGATTTCATTTTTGTATAACGTACATATAGAACTTAAGTAAAATAATCATGACAAATCAAATGTTTAACTTCGAAACAATCGTTTTAATTTTTATACAAAAGTTTTATATTGATTTCATGAACCCACGGCGTGTCTACTACGAAGTAGGACACAGTATTTTTTAAAATTAGGGAAAATTAAAAATTGCGAGGGCAAATTCAGTGAAGCATTTATAATTGCAAAAGAAGTAATAAAGGACGCTCCAAGCTGATAGAAATCAGCAGCTTAAAGCCTACCTACACTCGGGATGACGGCTTTTTAAGTCGCTAAGTAAATCTACCAAATAAAATAAACGAACGCTGCAGTTGTAGGTCTCTCGTTTTTTTATTTGGTTTTTGCAATGATTAAATTCGCCCTTGACTTCGTGTGAAATAAAAAAATTGTTCTTAAGAACAGAAAGGAGACAAAATTATGATGAATTGTACTGTAATTGTTGGGAAATTAAGTTTTATATCTCCCAATATTCAATCAGAATTTAAAATGCACGAAATCGGTATAAGGATTACAAACCCAACAAAAACAGAAAACGAAGACGAATTTGTAACAATAAACGGGTGGATAAGTCAAGAATTATACGAAAAAATCAAGTTATGCGCCTTAACTGGTAGAACAGTTGGGATCAAAGGTTATCTTACTAATAAAGACTGCACAAACATTTTAATCGTAAACAAATTCAGCTTCTTAAATTAGACGAAGTCTCCACTTCGTTCTTAAACTAAACAATTTTATCACACGGTCAAGGGTTACACAAGCGAATTTTACACGGCTATAGCCGTGTGAGAGAAACTGTGGGTCTCGGGCATTTTTAATTTGAAAGAAAGAAAAAATACTTCGCCCCAAAATAAGGGTAACACACCGTGCCTAAAATCAATACAAAAACTTTTATCTTAAAAACCAAAACAATAGATTCAAAGCAAAACATTTGATTTATCATTAAGTATAAATAGACGTTAAAATGTACTAAAACAAAAATGCAATTAAAAAAGATAAAAATATAAAAACTAATTATTAGACTCACTTTCTTTCATAACAATAATATCTTTAACACTTCTTACATAATCTTCTATATCTTTTAAATCTAAAACACTCTTGCCATGTTTAATTCTATATTCATTTATAAATTGTAAGTCTTTTTCATTTATCTTATCACTTCCAGTAATAAATAAATCATATAAATATTTGCTAGATTCTTTATCCGTAGTTAAATCTGGTATATCTGCTAACATTACACAAAAATTACTATAACTAACACTTCTATCAATCCACAATCTTTTTTTAGTAATTGAATACTCAATTGGTTTATTTTGAAATTGAATCTTCTTACAATTATCAAGAAAATCTTGCCACCATTTTTGTACAGGCCAACGACATCTTTGTTTATTTCCAGTATTATATACGCGAAAACTAATATAATTATTAATTATAGATTTAATATATTCGTTGAAACTGCTACAATCTGGAACAACATTTAATGTACAATATTGATAATCATTATCACTATAATATAAATAATTATCAACAACAGATTGTGCTTTATCATTTCTAAATCTAGTTTCAAAACGATTCAAGAATAATATAGATTCATTAATTATATAATTCTTAGACTTTCTTTCTTTTAACTTATCATAAAAAGTAAACTGTATATCACTTGAACGACTTCCAAACTGTATAGTATGACCTAAATTATTAGTAGAAATTAAATCGTCTTTTATTATACTTATACTAATTCTAAATTTTGTTACAACTTCTTTATTATAAATACAATTTTGAATTTTACTAACTGTCCAATACTTGCCAGTATAATCATCATAACTAACATCAATTCTGGTATAATGTGCTTTATAATCTTTTAATTTATAAAATAATTCATCATATGTTATTCCCATATCTTCCAATTCTCTACAAGCAGCACCACTCAGCTGAATATGTACCCCCATTTCTGGACAACTATCACTTCCAAATACTCTTATGTTTTTATAACTATAACAAAATTGATAACCATACTGAGGACTTACTTCGTTATATAAAACATTACATCTAGGAACTTTGAAAAAATAATAAAATAAATCATAATAATCATTTAAAACACGAATATTACTATTCATCATTTCTATATTTTTAACATTACTCAAATAATCTTCTATACACAAACTTTCATGTATCATTTTATGCCCAAATGGAAATATTGTAACCTGGATCCAATCAAAAAGTAAAAATGTCCGTAAATACGTATCACTTGCACTTAGTACCCCCCTATTAGAGTAGGGGGGTAAATGCAAATCAAAAGATTCGTCTTGTACCATTTATACACCAACTTTCTTATTTCTATAAGTGGCGTGTCGCGTAGTACGCGACTACGTCACTTCTCTATATTAAAATTACTTTTTATATCATCTATAGATAAATTTAAACTGTTATAAGGTAAACTTTCAAAATATTGTTCATTTTCTACTAACTTATTCATATATTTAGTATCATAACTTTTAAAAACTTTCTTATATCTAAATATTTTCAAACCATGTCTAAATTCATAATTAACTTCTTCTGGTTTAACCTTTGTGCTTCTTCCATAATCATCAAAGTTATAATAAACATCATATTTAAACAAACATACACCAATAAAAGGAATCTTAATAAACTTCTTTATTCTATAAAACTCATCACATAAGACACGTACTTGTTTTACAAGTCTGCTAGGGTGCTGACATACTACATAAATATCTTTAATGCCAAAATGTCTATGAAATTTAAAATTGATTCTAACTTTTTTAGGAAAACTTTTATAATCTAAACTATCAAAATAACTATCAAATTCATCAAATATATATATTGAATCTGGAACATGTCTTTTGTATTCATAAAAATCAAATAAAGTTACCTTTCTAGAATAAACATTTTTATCTATCAAATGTTTAGTTCGAACAAAATGACCTTGAGAATCATAATCTCCAATAATTTTTTTCTTATATTGTTTTTTTCCAAAATAATTAGTTAATTGAACTGGATAATTAGTAAAAACATTATTTATAAATTTCTTTTTAGATCTAAAAACATTTTCTTTTTTATACTTCTTCTTTGCTAAATAAGTACAAAATAATGTTTTACCAGAACCTGGAACTCCACCAACAAATATTACACTCATTTTTTAAACCATTTCTTATTTTTATTTATTCTTGAATTAATTATCTCAAGCCTTCTTTTATGAAATCTTTTTAATTTTGATAAAGTCCATTTTTTAGTACACATTTTACATTCTTTTAATAAATTAATATATTCATCTTTAGTTAGACCATAATAATTAATACCTTTATCTTTATTAATATAAAATTCTTTTAATCCTCGAACCTTTATTTTAACCATTTTTTACACCTCTTTCTTTTTATTTTCTTCATATAATATTTCTTTTCTTTTACAACTCCATGCTTTACAATTTTCACAAACTCCATTTGCTTTTTTGCAACATATTCTTTCTGTAAATCTAAATAAACCAGAATCATAAATATAAAGAATAAAAAACAAAAATATTATCTTAATTATCTCTTTCATTTCTATACATTAAATAAAGTAATATAAGTGAAACTATTATAAATAATGTAGTAAATGGTAGATTAAATAATCGTTCCAGATAATAACACAAAAGTCCTAATATAAACCATAAAATATTAACTATATACTCCATTTTTTTCTCCTTTCTTAACTTTTCTCTTAAAAAATTTAAATAAATAATAAATACCATAAATAATCATTTCTAATATAAATGTAAATATAACAAAACCCAAAAACTTAATTGCCATTTTTAACACCTTTCTTATTCTTCTTTTCTTGCTTTTCTATATATTCTTTTCTCATTTCTAAAATAGGATCTAACCATAAACCAATACGAAAAATTAAGAAAGTTATAATAACAGTAATAATTAACCAAAATATTGTACAAAAAACTCCCCAATCAAAATCGTTCGTTAAATCAAAAGTAAATCTAAAACAATCAAGGACTGGACCATCTGTACTACAATATAAATCTAAGAAAAAAATTTTAAACATAATATAAACACCTCCTATCTAAATAAAAAACTATAACCTTTATTAAATAATTTAATAAATATATATATACAAAGACCAACAAAACACAGAAAGAATATATTAAAACCTAAAGTTATTATAATTTTTTGAAAATCATCAAATGAATCTAAATTATAAATTGATAAAATATTAAATTGTTTTATATCATCAAAACTAAAAAATAAATAAAAATCTTCTTCAGGTAATTTATTCTCTATGACATCGCTTTTTAAGACTTCTTTCCAGATATAAGAAGTTTCAAATGGAGTAAGACTAAAATACTT
>CAOJDZ010000075.1 GCA_948433815.1 uncultured Clostridia bacterium | reverse complement strand
ATAAACTTTTCAAAATATCTACTTGCACTATTATATTTTAAATCATTAACTCCCAACCATATAATGATATTGTATCTTTTGCCTTCAAGTAACATATTTCTTAGTTTAGCTATAGCTCCATCTAAGGCATTAGTTTTAGTTTCATTAAATTCTCCATTACCTAAAAACCAATTCAAGCCATAACCAACTCCATATATTGATTCGCTCTCATCAATAGCGCCACTTAGCATCATTCCTTGTGTTCTAGAGTCACCAATAAAGATATTAGTTCTAGGTGCTAGTTCATTTTTTATATCTTCTGCGCTTGATAATAATGGTTGATACATTTTAGGGATAGTTGATTTCACTAATGTAGAAGAACTTGAAATCTTATTAATGTGAGCTAAATATGTAGTATTTCTTATTTCACTTTCACTACCATTACTCATACCTAATGTTAGGCTTGCGATTAAAGCTAACTTTACTGTCATTAAAAATCTTTTATTTCTTAAAATTCTATAATATCTATTATTATTTGGTGCGACTCTTTTTCCTTCATATTTATCAAAAAGTGCTATGTAAGGTTTTTCATCACTTAATCTTTTTCCTAATGTATTTTCTTTTCTGTTCATAATTTTTCACCTGTGACATACTATCATAAATTTAGTATTAAAGTCAATAAAATGTTGACTTTGTCTTTTTTTATTTGTTAAAATATTTTGACATAATTAAATTTTTAAAGAAATGAAGGGGATTTTATTGAATTTTAATAATTTATTTTATAAACCTAAGAGACTTACTAAGAAAACAAAGTTACAAAAGTTAAGACTTTGTGCTTTATTTTTGTCTTTAATTAGTACATTAGGTATTGTAGGATTTTTATTATCTAAATATTCTAAAAATAAAAAAGATGTTAATAATACTATTACTTTTAATATAAATGAATCATTAAATAGTTTAACAGGTAATATTATGATTCCTTTTGAAAGTGCTTATTTTGATTTTGAAGAGGTTATAAGTTCTCAAAGTTTAGAAGAAGAAAAAGTAGAAGAGATAGATATAGATGCTTTTATTAAAGAAAGAGTTACATCTACAGATTATGTTAAAAGAGCATTAGAAGTGGCTAGTGCTTTAAGAGAATCTGTAAAAGATGTGCCTAATGAAGTTAAGTATCAGTATGCTGTTAATAAGTTTTTTAATAATTCGTTTGAATTTAATGAATTTCAGGGTACTATTACAGGCGAAGCTAAAGGAAAAAGTTACGAAGATGCCTTAGCAACAATTACAAGTGTTTTTAATAGGCTACAACATGATTATAAATGTGATATTGTAAGAGATAAAATGCATATTTATGATAGACCAATTACACTTTATGATCATATTACTTGTGCTGGGCAATATAGTGTATATCTTAAGGGCACTTACAAATTATATATTGGGCGTCAAGATGATGCTTATCAGGCTATTTTAGATTTTTTATATACTTTAGATAAAACTGATGTCAGAATGCATGATTTACTTAATTTTAGGTCTAGTGGTACTGAAGTTTCGGGAGCAACTCAATTTGTTAGGCGAGGAAATAAATATTTTACTCATATTGATTTAAAAGAACTTATTCCTTTTGAAGAGTTATATTTTAATAGTAAAAATGTAGAAGTTATTTATAATGAAAATGATGGTACTGTAACTGTTGTTACTGATGAAGAAAGTAATAGTTTAGTTTTAGAAAAAGATAAATAATTTATTCAAAATAAAACCCGTTTATAAATTATAAACGAGTTTTTATTTTAGTTTTTTGCTATTCTACTTAATTTTGCACTTGAAAATAATGCATTTCCTAAAGATTTAAATGTTCCTTTTTCTTCTTCACAAGTAAACGCTACATAATCTTCTCTTAATAAAAGTTCTATAACTTGACTTTTTACTTCACTGTCAAGACCTAAAGATATATTATTTCTTAATATTTCATAATATTCAGCCCATTCATAGAAATAAAGTCTTCTATTAGTTACTCTACGTTTAAATTGTTCCATTATTTCTTTTGTGGATAAATCTAATTCTGTCATAATATTCCCCCATTGGTTTGTTATTTTATCATATTTCACTAATATATTCTAGTAATTTTATAAACATTTTTATAAATACACCTTTTAGGCCTTTGGCTCTTAGTTTTCTAATCTCAATTCTTTTCTTACGTATTTCTAAATCACTAAATAAAATACTTGCGATTGTTTCTTTTAAGTTTGTTTCTATTTGTAAGTCTGATATGATTTCATCTATGTCTTCATTTATAAGTCTTACTGCATCTATTTCTATTGCTTGTCCACCACAATTTATAGTTAATTGTTCTATTGTAGGAACATCTTTTACTTCTATTATAAAGTCAGTATCTTCAGTGTATGCATGATGTTCTACTTCAAATCTTCCTACGTTGGTTTTTACATATTCAGCATTTTTTGTATTTCTAAATCTTATTTTATAATTTCTTTTTTCTGGGATTATTCCACTTTTTCCTTCTACTGGTCTTATTATTAATGTGTAATTATTTTGTCTATAGTTATAGTCAATATTTGTTATTATATAGTATCCTTCTTTATAAAGATTTGATACACCATCATCTTCATATAAATTATATGAGTTACTTTTTCCTGGGAATACTTGTATTTCTAAATCTTTTGGTGGATGTACATCATTAATATTTTCTTCATCAAGTATAGCTAGTGGTATTATTGATCCGTTTTTAGCATATACAGGGTAATCTTCGTCTTTATAGAAAGTTACATATCTTTTTCCACCTGGGAATTTTTTTCCTGTTTTAAAGTCATACCATGTGCCTTCTGGTAAAAATACTCGGTGAACTACTCTGTTCATAACTTGGTCTTTAGGATCTGTTATGGGTGAAACAAATAATTCACTACCAAAAAAGTATTCATTTTTATATAATGGTTCATCAGTAGTTTCTGGATATTTATAATAAAGCGGTTCTATTAAAGGTGAACCTAAACGAGTATATTTATATCCTTCTGTATAAATATAAGGTATTAATTTATGTCTTAATCTAGTATATTCTCTAACTATATTTTCTGTTTTTACGTCCCATTTCCAAGGTTCTCTTTTGTAGTATTTTCCTTCTTTAGAAGCAAATCTAAATATAGGACTATAAACTCCTAGTTGAACATATCTTGTGTATAGTTCTCTATCTTCAACACCATCTTTGAATCCACCTATGTCATGACTCCACCAAGTTAATCCTATATTAGAAGAAGTAGAATTAAAGTAAGGTAAGTATTTTAAAGTTCTCCAAGAAACTATAGTATTTCCTGAATAAAGTACTGGATATCTGTGCGCGGCTATTCCGTGGTTTCTTCCAATAACTAGACCTCTTCTAGTTTCTAATCTTTTATAATTTTTATAAGTATAATGAGTTAACATAAATGCATTTACTAAGTCTTTTGTCTTGTCATTTGTCCAAAAGAAATCTACACCCATGTCCATTATAGGATTTATAACTTTAGAATAAAATTCATCTAATAGTTTTGTATTGTATACATTAAGTGGAATGTTTTTGTCTTCAGTTATATTTGATAATCTTTTTGCATCGTTATAAAACTTGTCAGTACTATTAAAGCCTTCTTCTGTTTTTAATTCAACACCTACATAAACATTTTCACTATGTGTATAATTAGTAAAATCTTTTGGATTTGGAAATTTTAGTTTATCAAATTCATAATTAGGAATTATTTCTTTTCCCTCTTTTACTGGTTTCCAAGATTTTCCTAGTAAAATTGTACTAAGTGGGATTTCATTTTTCTTAAATTCTTCTATAATGTTTTTTAAATCATCTTCATTATAGTTTTCATCTTTATTCCACCATACTCCTAGGGCATATCTTGGTGGTAAACTTGGGTATCCTGTTAGTTCAAAGTAACTTTTTAAAGCTTTACCAAAATCTTTTCTATAGATAAATAAATATATATCTACTCCATCACTAGGATTCTTCTTAATAGAACCATCACTTACAAATACTGGTCTATCTGTGTCGTTTATAGATGCGAAGCCATCTGTACTGTATAGTCCTTTACCTAAAGTAAATGAATTTTTATCTGTGTCAAAACAATAAGTAGAACCTTTAAAGTTCCTTACTTCTGGATGGCCGTAATACCAAACTTTATCTGTGTTTTTTAAACTTATTCTAAGATTTGTGTCTGGGACTAATTTAGATGCTTCATATGGTTTTTCTTTTGAATATTCTAGTATAAAATAGTCATTAGTTATATTTAAAAACTTTTCATCTTCTTTTACTGTTAAGTGAGGTTCATTTTTAAACTTTCTATTAATAGCAAATAATGTAGGATAATCATTAAATTTTCCAGTATCACTATATTCTAGACGCAATAAAACATCTGATAGCACTGTTATCCTATATTTTTTTCCTTGAAAAACATATTTTGAATTTGCTTTTCCAAGGCTAGTATCAATTTTAAAATGTTCTTTTAAATCGCTCACATGAATCCCTCTTTATTCTATAAGTAATATTACCATAAATAACATTTTTTAACAACTAGAGATTATATTAATTTATGATATATTAATTGTTAAATCTTTTAATTTTTGAATAATTTATAATAGTAGTAATGAATTTCAAGTAGAAACTGGAATTTTGTAAGAAAAAGTGTAAAACTATGCT
>CAOJDZ010000074.1 GCA_948433815.1 uncultured Clostridia bacterium | reverse complement strand
TAATTCTGGATTTACTCTAGTTATGCTTAATGAGAATAGGGCTTCTTCTCCTTTTTCTCTTATTAATGTTTTAAAGTCTTCACATACTTTATCATAAAGTTCTTCTATTCTTGCTGGATGAATTCTTCCATCTTTAATTAATTGCTCTAATGTTACTTTAGCAATTTCTCTTCTTAAAGGATCAAAACTTGATAGAACTATCACTTCTGGTGTATCATCAATTATTAAATCAACTCCAGTAATTGCTTCTATAGTTCTAATATTTCTTCCTTCTCTTCCTATTATTCTACCCTTCATTTCATCGTTAGGTAAAGTTACAGTCGTTACAGTTTGTTCATTTGCTACATCAGTAGCATACTTTTGCATACTTCCTATTAAGTATTCTTTTGCTTTTCTATCCGCCTCTAGTTTTGCATCATTTTCTCTTTCTCTTAAGTAAATTGCAATTTCTTTTGACATCTCGTCTTCTACTTTTCTCATTACCATATCTTTTGCTTTTTCTTTACTAAATCCAGAAATGCTTTCTAGTAATGATATTTGTTCTTTTAAAATAGACTCCATTTTTTCGTCTTTTTCTTGAATTTCCTTTTGTTTAGCTAATAAATCTTTATCTCTTTGATCTAAATTTCTTTCTCTTTCTTGTAATAATTCATCACGTTTATTTAAACTATTTTCTCTTGTTTCTACAAGTTCTTTAAGTTCTGTTATTTCTTTCTTTTTTTCTTTTACTTCGTTATCTGTATCTTGTTTAATTTTATAACTTTCTTCTTTAAGTTCAAGTATTCCATCTCTTTTAATCTTTTCTGCTTCTTTTTGTGCTTTTTCAATCAATTTATTAGCTTCATTTTGAGCATTTGTCACTTTTAATCTATTTATTATTACAACAATTATTGCTCCCAAAAACAATCCAACTATAACTAACAAAATGGAGTATATAATTTCATTCATTATATTTCCTCCATTACTCTATATATTTTAGAAGTATTCTTTCCTTCTAATTCTATTTTAATTATATTTTCAAGATAAGTCAATGATGGATTTTATCTTTTAATTAAATAAAAGTGCTAGTTAGCACTTTTTTCTGTTTCTTTTGAGTCTTTTTCTTTTGGAACTGGATTATTTTTAAAAGAATAATGTTCTCTTACTTTTGATTCTAATTCAGCCATTAATTTTTTATTTTCTTTTAATAGCATTTTAACATTTTCTTTTCCTTGTCCTATTTTTTCTCCTTTATATGCATACCAAGCTCCACTTTTTTCTACTATGTTTAAAGAACTTGCGATATCTACTATTTCACCTTCACGGCTTACTCCTTCTCCATACATTATTTCAACTTCTGCTGTTTTAAATGGTGGAGCTACTTTATTTTTTACAACTTTTATTACAGTTTTGTTTCCTATTACATCTGTTCCTTGTTTAATTTGTTCTGCTCTTCTTACATCTAATCTAATTGATGAATAGAATTTTAGTGCTCTCCCTCCAGGTGTAGTTTCTGGATTACCAAACATTACGCCTACTTTTTCTCTCAATTGGTTTATGAAAATACATATAGTATTAGTCTTATTAATTGCACCTGAAAGTTTTCTTAGTGCTTGAGACATTAATCTAGCTTGTAATCCTACATGGCTATCTCCCATTTCTCCTTCGATTTCTGCTTGAGGTACTAAGGCAGCTACTGAGTCTATAACTATGATTGACATAACTTCACTTCTTACTAAAGCTTCGCAAATTTCTAATGCTTGTTCTCCTGTGTCTGGTTGACTTAATAATAAGTCATTTATATTCACTCCTAAATTTTTTGCATAAACAGGATCTAATGCATGCTCTGCATCTATGAACGCTGCCCTTCCTCCAGTTTTTTGAACTTCTGCTATAGCATGTAATGCAAATGTTGTTTTACCACTTGATTCAGGTCCATATATTTCTATAATTCTTCCTTTTGGATATCCTCCTACTCCAAGAGCTATATCTAATGTTAAACTTCCTGATGATACTACATCTATATCTTTTACACCATCTTCCCCTAATTTCATGATGGCACCTTTTCCAAATTGTTTTTCAATATCTAATAAAACTTGTTCTAGTGTTTTATCCTTTTCTCCTACTTTTGATAATTTACTCATATGTCCTCCTACTGTATGTTTTAATTTTACATATATTTTTATTATTTGTCAACACTTTTTTCGAACATTCGTTTACTAAAACATTTATTTTCTTTTTTTCGTACAGTCGCAATTAATCATTGCTCTTTAATTGTATTAAAGTATTTTTGTTAAGTCAAGTTATCTTTGTTATTAATTATGGTAATAATTGTTTTTTATTAAACAAAAAATATAGGATTTAACCTATATTAATCAAATAAGAATTTTTTATTTTTTATGTAGTATTCTACTCCACTTACTACTGATAATACTGTAGCTGTCATTATAAGAAAGTCTGCTAGTCTTATACCCATTAATTCAAAGGGTAAATTATAAAACAACATTAGTGTTACTCCTGTCATCATAAAGACAGTTTTTAATTTTCCCGCACTACTAGCGCCTACTGCACCAACTTTATTTCCTACTACCATTTTAATTGAATCTACTATTGTATCTCTACTAATTATAATTACTGGTATAATCATGTGAACAAAGCCAGAACATGCCAAAATAATTAAAACTCCATTTACAAGTAATTTATCTGCAATAGCGTCCATAACTTTACCAAAGTCTGTAACCATATTATATTTTCTAGCAATTTTACCATCTATTAAATCTGTTAGGGATGCTATTAAAAAAAGAAATCCACATATAAAATATTTTATATTTACTTGAACTTTTCCTGATATTATTAATGTTGGTAAATTTATTCCTATTTTTTCAAGAGGAAAAATTAATAATATTAAAACTATTATTGATAAAATTATTCTTGAAATAGTAATCTTATTTGGCAAATTCATTTATATATTCACTTCCTATTTTATTAATATTTTCTTGTTTTTTATTATCTAAAACTAAATTTAAGAATATAAAGGTTAAACATACTAATATTATTGTTATTATTGAAAAGAGATATACTGGTTGTAATTTTGCTTTTCTCACTTGTTTTCTTGTGTATGGAGAACTGATTTTATTTCTAGTTTCTTTTTCATTTTGTTTTTCTAGTTCTTTTACTTTTTGTTCTATTTCTTCTACTGGAATTCTAGAGGTAAAGTCAAAGACAAAATCATTAAATTCATCCATTATTTCTTCTGCATCTACATTTAAGTACGTCGCATATTTTTTTATAAGTTCTTTTAAAAAGAATATATCTTTAAATGCATTTATGTTGCCATCTTCTAAGTTTTCTAATTGAGGTATAGTAATTTCTAAGTCTTTTGCGGCTTCTTCTTCTTTTATACCTATTTCTTCTCTTTTTTCCTTAAATATATTTCCTATATCCTTCATAGGTTCTCCTTTTTATTTTAATAAATATCTAATAAGCCATTTTCTGTACCCCTAAGGGCGGTAAACATTTATCTAGTTATAATAACTCCTTCACTCCATTCAATTCTTTTGTGAAGACTCCCCTACCAAATTTGGGTTTCTCACTCGCGGGGTTTACCTCGTTCCACTTCTTTTATTCCTAAAAGACATCGTCACTATGGCACTTTTATACCTAATCAAGTCAGGTCTTGACTTTTTCGGAGCCGTTAGCAAATGCTACCTAGAGTTATTTTTTCCTCTAGCACGAAACACTATAGTCACTCTCAGACTATGCGAGTATGGACTTTCCTCTACATAATTATATGCAGCGTTTACCTAAGATATTTATAATAGTTATTCTTCTCCGTATACTATTTTTTCTAATTCTCCAAGTCTTCTTAATATGTCTACGTTAGTTACACCTTTATTATTTTCTGCTACGCTAAGTGTTGATTTTAGATTTCTAATTTCACTTTTTAGTTTGGCATTTTCTTGAAGTACGCTTTTAAGTTCAGCGTCATATCTTCTTAATAATTTGTCATATTCAGTGTAATCGTTAATTACAATATCTAAAAACTTATCTACTTCTTGAGGTCTGTAACCTCTAGCATCAATTTTGAATTCTTTTTCTAGTATATCGTTAGTTGTTAACAATATTTTTTCTTCTATCATATCAATGCCCCTTTTCAAATATAATTTTACAAGATTCGTTATTCTTTGTCAAATATTACGCTTATTTCATTTTTGAAAAAATTGTGATATTAACCAAATATTACATAACTATAATATAAAGTAAATAGTAGTAAAAAGACTATTCCTTCCTTTCTAGTTATTCTATAATCTTTAAATGAAAACATGAATAATAATACAGCCGCTCCCATCATCATTATTAAGTCAATATAATTTATAGTTAAGTTGTGAATACTTCCAAAAAATGCTACTGGAAAGCCTATTACCATTCCTATATTAAATATATTACTTCCTACTACGTTTCCTATTGCGATATCATATTCACCTTTTCTTGTTGCCATTACAGAAGTAACTAACTCAGGTAAAGATGTGCCAAGGGCTATTATAGTGAGCCCTATCATTCTCTCACTAACACCTAAGGAAGTAGCTATTGCTGATGCTGAATCAACTACAAAGTTACTTCCTAAGATTATAGCGATTATACCAGAAATAGTAAATATTATTGATTTAGTTAAAGGCATTTTAGCGATTTCTTCTTTTTCTTT
>CAOJDZ010000073.1 GCA_948433815.1 uncultured Clostridia bacterium | reverse complement strand
TTTGTGCTCTCATCTTTAGTGTTTTTAGTTATTTTTTCTAAAGACTTATATAAATCATATATTGATAAAGCAGTTTCATATTCTTTTAATTTATAATCAATTTTGTTTAAGGTTTTACCTACAAATGATTTGCTTACGCCAGTTATTTCTGATATTTCACTTAATGATAAATCTTCAAAAAAATAGTATTCAAAGTATTCTCTTTGTTTTTCTGTTAATAAATTTTTATAAATATAATAAAGTTTTATTAATCGGTCTCCTTATAAAGATAAAATGCAATTAGTGTTTTTGGGTCTGTAATAATTCTTTCTTTAATTAGTTTATCTATTTCTTCTATAGTATAGAAATTAACTTCATCTACATCATCTTCTTCTGTTGGAGTAGAAATTACATTTTTTACTTTTATTAAATATATGTGCATTTCTCCATCAGACATGTTTTCAATAATGTTGTATGTTAATAATGGTTCATCTGATATTTCGATAATATCGCTTTTCTTTATACCACATTCTTCTTCTAATTCTTCAATTATTATGTCTTTTTTAGATATGTTTTTGTCTAAAGTTCCGGCTGGTATTTCAAGAGTATTTTTTCCTAGAATTGGTCTATATTGAGTTACCAAAGCCATTTTTCCATCTTCATTTATTACTAACCCAGCTGATGCGCCTCTTAGAGCAACTTTAGTATATTTTTCTATACTACCATTTCTTTCTCTTTCGCAGTCATATATTTGCACATATCCATCATATATTAACTTCATTACTTCCACTCCTTAAATAATCCATATATGTAACTTTCTATGTCAAATGGTATCATATCAGATACTTTTTCTCCGAATCCTATGTACTTAACAGGAATTCCTACTGAATCTTTAATTGCTAGTACTATTCCCCCTTTGGCTGTTCCATCTAGTTTTGTTAAAATTATTCCTGTGATTTTACAGATTTCCATGAAGTTCTTTGCTTGACTTATACCATTTTGTCCAGTAGATGCATCTATTACTAAAAGTGTTTCATCTAAGTTTCTTTCTAATTGTTTTTCTATAACTTTATTTATTTTTTCTAGTTCTTTCATAAGATTAACTTTATTTTGAAGTCTTCCAGCGGTATCTATTAGTACAACATCAATATCTTTCCTTTTTGCTTCTTCTAATCCTTCATAGACTACACTTGCTGGATCACTTTCATCTTTTCCGTAAAATTCTGTTCCTATTTTTGTAGCCCATTCTTTTAGTTGAGTAACAGCTCCCGCTCTAAAGGTATCTGCGCCTATTAACATTACTTTTTTGCCTTCATCTATCATTTTTGATGCTAACTTTGCTATTGAGGTAGTTTTTCCTACTCCATTAACTCCTATAAAAAGTATTGTTGTTAATCCTTCTTTATTGTAATTAATTTTACTTGTTAATTGATCATTACCTACATAGATTAGAAATAATTCATCTACTATTACTTCTTTTAAATATTCAAAGTTTTCTATATTTTCTTCTTTAACTCTTTTCTTTAGTTTATCCATAAAATCCATAGTTGTATTAACACCTAAGTCAGCCATTATTAGGATTTCTTCTAATTCTTCATAAAATTTATCATCAATTTTTGTGTATTTTACACCAAGTAAACTTAGTTTGTTTACAAAGTCTTCTCTAGTTTTTGTTAAACCTTCTTCGTATTTCTCTATGTTTTCTTTTCTATCTTTTGTAAATACTTGTTTTAGTTTGTCAAATATTCCCATGTTATCACCTTCTTTATTATAGCACGTGCGAGATTTTGATGTATAGACATTTTTTAGTTTTTGTAGTATAATCTTTATATTATATTTTCTTTTTAGAAATTGGAGGAATTAATTATGAAAACACAAGTAAGTGAGACTTTTGTGTTCGCTTTAGGCGGACTTGGTGAAGTCGGTAAAAATATGTATGCGATTATGCATGAAGAGGAGATAATAGTTATAGATGCAGGAGTTATGTTTCCTAAAGATGATTTGTTAGGAATAGATTATGTTCTTGCTGATTATACATTTTTAAAGCAAAACGAAGAGAAGATAAGAGGTTTATTTATAACTCATGGACATGAAGACCATATAGGTGGTATTCCTTATGTTTTGAATCATTTAAATATTCCTGTTATTTATGCTCCTAAGGTTGCGAGTGAACTTATTAAGAATAAGCTTGAAGATAGAGGAGTTCCATATAAAAATATCGTTCTTATCGATGAAAATATGAAACCAGAGTTTAAGCATTTTAAAATAGAGTTTTTTAGAACTACTCACTCTATTCCAGATAGTTTTGGTATAAGTATTATGACACCGAATGGTAGAATTGTAACTACTGGGGACTTTAAATTTGATTTGACACCTATTGGGCCAATGGCTAATTTAGGAAAGATGGCACGTTTAGGTGAAGAAGGAGTTAAATTATTAATGAGTGATTCTACTAACGCTTTAGTTCCTGGATTCTCTCAAAGTGAGAGTGCTGTTGATGAAGCGTTAAGCGATATTATTAGAAGTTGTAAAGGTAGAATTATACTTGCGACTTTTGCTTCTAATATTTATAGAGTTATTCATATTATTGAGACTTGTAGAAAAAACAATAGAAAAATAGCGGCTTTTGGACGTAGTATGATTAATAGTATTGAGATAGCTAAGAGTTGTGGATTGATTACTGATAAGAGTATATTTATTACAAGTGATGAAGCTAATAAGAGTAAACCAGAAAATGTTTGTCTTCTTTGCACAGGAAGTCAAGGAGAACCTTTGGCTGCTTTAAGTAGGATAGCAAATGGGGTTGATGCTAATATCAAATTGATGCCTGATGATACAGTAATTTTTTCAAGTTCTCCTATTCCAGGAAATGCTGTTAATATTAATAGAGTTATTAACAAGTTGTATTTAAAAGGTGCTAAGGTTTATACAACTTCAAGTGAAGCTGATATTCACACAAGTGGACACGCTAAACAGGATGAATTAAAGTTACTTTTAAGGCTTATTAAACCTGAGTATTTTTTACCAGTGCACGGTGAATATAGAATGCTTAAAGCTCATGCTGATTTGGCTAAAGAATGTGGTATTCCTGAAGATCATAATTTTATTTTAAATAATGGAGATATGCTTGCTTTATCTAAAGATGGAGTTTGCGTTGCTAAGAGTATTCCTATTAACGACATTTATGTAGATGGTAAGAGAATTGGTGATATAGGAAGTTCTGTTATTAGAGATAGAAAGATTATGAGTACTGATGGTGTATTAGTAGTTATTTTAAATATTGATTCTAATAGAAGAAGGCTACTTTTAGATCCTAATGTTACTACTAGAGGATTTGTGGTAGTTAATGATAACCAAGAGTTAATAAGTAATATTCAAAATAAAGTTAAGAGTATTGCGATTAGTGAGCTTCATAAAAATAATTTTAGTTTAACTGATTTAAAGAATAGAATAATTTTAGAACTTAATTCATTTATTATAGATACAACTGGTAGAAGACCTATAATTATGCCTATGATTCTTGAAGTAAAGAATGAAGTTAATAATAGAGAAAATAGTGTTGATAAATAAAACAAAAGAGATTTATTGTTTATATAATAAGTCTCTTTTAATTTTCTCTAACACTGCATACATTATCTAAAGTTACTGCATATGGATTATCTGATGAGCCATCTCCACTTACATATGTTACACATGATTTTAGAGAAAGTACTGGACGAATGCCAGGTTCCGTGAGGTATACACCACTGAAGTTCAAGTTGCCAGGATTACTAGACCCAAGAACATAAAACACTCCTGCGTTGCTGTCGTTGAAGTAAAATGGGCTCATTGTCCACCATCTATCATCACCTACTACGCTGCCTCCTGTGGAGTTGTAGTAATACCATGCTTGTGAATTTTTAGCATAGCTACCACCTGCAAACGCTATTTCATCTGCTGTTATCTGAGCTATTGGATATGTTAGTTTTCCATTTCCTGTTATACTACCCTTTGTGAACTTATCTGCATTACTTGCATCACTATACATTCCTACTGCCTTTGACACAAAACTTCCATTTGTATTCACGTATCCCCCAGCACTATTATATCCACACTTGTATGATGGTGCTTTTTGTCTTTCTAATCTTGTATATGCTCCATAGTACATTATTCCACTTACTGCATATCCATCTCCTGAACGATCGTTACAATATATCGCTGTCCCGCTTACATATTTATCATATGTATATATTCCATCTGTTTTTGTATTTATTGTTTGACTATACCAATTCTCTGTCACTGTCTTTATTGGTGCACTTGTTGTATTTGTTCTATTATTTGATAAACTTCCTTTTGTACCATACATATATCCTACATACATCGTATTATTATATGTTGCGTTATACATTCCTGTTGTATTACTTCCTCCACTCATATATTTTCCATTTAGTTTTATGAAGGCTGTTGTGGTTGCTGGATTTGGGCCTATATATAGTAGTCTTATTCCTCCATCTTCATTTGTTCTTATTATTCTCCAATATAAGTCTAAATTGTCTTGATCTTTTCCAAATTTTATCCAGTTATTTTGTGCATTCCCAGCAAAATAATATACATCTTTTCCACCTTCTGTTATATCTCCTGTTGCTTTGTATAATGTTCCAGTATTTATGTCTATAAATACATTATCAAAGTCTGTTCTTGTTAAAATTGTTGGATTGTCAGCAAGTAGTCTATCATATAGAGTTATTTTAGAAGGATTTACACTTCCTTCTACTATGGCTAGTGTTCCTCCAAATTCTTTACCCATGTCTACA
>CAOJDZ010000072.1 GCA_948433815.1 uncultured Clostridia bacterium | reverse complement strand
TTGATTATGATATATTTGATCAGATAAAAGATTTACCAAGTCCATGCTATTACTGTGCTAGAAAGAGAAGAGGGGCTTTATATGCTAAAGCAGAGAGTCTGGGTTGTAATAAGATAGCACTTGGACATCATTTTGATGATGTAGTTGAAACTGTTTTAATGAGTTTAATATTTAATGGTGAATTTAAAACTATGATGCCTATACTTGATTCTAGTAATTTTGAAAATATGAAGTTAATAAGACCTTTATATTTTGTTAGAGAAAAAGATATTATAAGTTTTTGTAAATATAATGATTTAAATTTTATTGATTGTGCTTGTGAAGTTACTAAAAAGAATGAAGGGAAAAGGAAAGAGATGAAGGAATTAGTTAATATTCTTAATTCTTATTATAAAGGGGCTGATAAGAATATAATGAATGCTACTTATGATGTGAATTTAAATACTATTATAAGTTATATAAAAAAGAGGAGTGGTGAGTAATGGAAGTTAAAGATTTTATAGGTAAGCTTGAAATTGAAAGTCCTAGTTTAATGGAACTTAATACTGAAAATAGGGTGCTTTGGTTGTTATTTAATGAATATGCTTTAAGCAAAAATGAATTATATGGGTATTTAGGTGAATATCCAATAATGCCACTCGGAGCTGTTCTACGTAAAATGAATGTTAAAGGATACGTTTATATAAGAGAAGCTGAAATGGGTATATCTGTATATAGTTTAACATCTCTTGGACTTTATGAAGTACAGCGTAGATTTAATAATGAAGCTTTTCATGAACTATTTGATTATTTACTTGTTAATGGGTATGATTCAAATAATGTTTCTGCTTTTTTAAGAAATAAGTTTTATACTTACCATATTAATGGTTTTTGGGAGGAAGGAGACTTAGAAACTCAATATTTAGAATGGTGTCAAACGAATGGAATTGAGCCTAAAAGTGGGACAGTAATGAAAAAGGTTATAGATAATTTATAAAAATAGTTGAAATAATAATCAAGTATTTGATATAATTGAATTACCAAGGTAGGGTGTTTATAATAAACCGACAAATAAGTAATTTGGAGACCTAATTAATATTCGGTGTTGAAGGCTTAGAATATTTCTAAGAATCCTAATGGATATTATGTGGACTACCACCTCGCGAGCGCGAGTTTTATTACTGCACTATACTTTGGTTTTAATTTTGGAGAAAGTATGAATTTAGATAGGTTAGAAAATTTAGTAGGTCTTAATAATTTGGTTAAGATAAAAAATTTAAAAATATTAATAGTTGGTTTAGGTGGAGTAGGCGGATACACTTTTGAAAGTTTAATTAGAAGTGGCGTAAATAATTTTGTTTTAGTTGATGGAGATGTTATCGATAATACTAATTTAAATAGACAAATTATAAGTAATTTATCAAATATCGGAAGATTTAAAGCATATGAGGCAGAGAAAAGAGCTAGAACTATTAATAAAGATATCAATATAAATAGTTATAATATTTTTTTAAATGAAGAGACTATAAAAAAGTTTGATATTTCTTCTTTTGATTATGTAATAGATGCATGTGATGATGTGGATGCTAAACTACTTCTTATTAATGAATGTTTAGATAAGAATGTTAAAATTATATCTTCTATGGGAACAGCTAAAAAGATGGATGCTAGTAAAATTGTTGTTACTAAACTTAATAAGACTAGCTATGATCCGCTTGCTAAAAAGATGAGAAAACTTGTAGAAAAAGGTAGACAAAAAGACGTTGTAGTGGTTTCTAGTACAGATGAGGTTATTGAAACCGAAGGGCTTGGAAGTAATAGTTTTGTTCCTGGAGTAGCGGGATTATTGATAACAAACTATGTAATAAATGATGTAATTAAGTAATGACTAACTTTTGGGTTAGTTTTTAATTTACTAAAAAAGCATCTAAAAGAGATGCTTTCTGTTATTCTGTTTTTATTTTTTTATTAAATTCATACATAGATTGTTCGTATTTATTATTGCCTGGCGTATAGTATTTGCTACTTTTAATATTATCTGGTAAATATTGTTGTTTAACATAGTTGTTTTTAAAGTTATGTGGGTATTTATAATTCTTGCTGTTGGTTTTGATGTGTTCTGGAATTCTTCCAACGTTATTTTTGTGTAAGTCATTTGATGCAGCCATATAAGCAATTTCTGTTGTGTTACTTTTAGGACTTAGTGCCATATCTATAACGGCATATGTAAGAGGTTTGCTTAGTTCTGGAACTCCAATTCTTTCTGCGGCTTCAATTGCACTTAATACTCTAGGAGGGAGGCTAGGGTTAGCAAGTCCTATATCTTCATAGGCAATAACTAGCATTCTTCTATATAAAATATCTAAATCTCCTGCTTCAATTAGTCTTGCTAGATAATGTAATGATGCATCGACATCGCTACCTCTTATGCTTTTTTGAAATGCACTTATAACGTCATAATATCCATCTTCATTCTTATCGTGATAAAAATTAGCACGGTTATTTATAGTAGATATATCTTCAATTCTAAAAGTTGGACCGAAACTGTTATAACAAAATTCTATTAAATTATAAGTATATCTTAAATCTCCTCCTGAGATTCTTGCGATATGTTTTTTTGTGTCTTCAGTTATGTTAAAGTCTTCATATATAGTTTTAACTTTATTAATACCTTCTAATATATCGGCTTCAGTAATTTCTTTTAATTCTATCATTTGACATCTACTTCTAATCGCTGGATTTATCGCATGGAATGGGTTAGAAGAAGTAAGTCCTATAAGAATTAATCTTCCACTTTCTATAAATGATAGCAACAAATCTTGTTTATCTTTATTCATTCTATGGATTTCATCTACTATTAAAACTAGATTATCATATAATTTTGCTTCTTCAAATACTACTTCAAAATCTTTTTTAGAATTTATAGTAGCATTTAATAATCTATATTTACATTCTAATTCATTCATTAAAGTTAAGGCAATTGTAGTTTTTCCAATACCACTTTTTCCATAAAAAATCATATTAAAAATCTTTTTGTTTTTAACTAAATTATTAAATATTTTATTTTCTCCTATTAGATGATGTTGTCCTAATACGTCTTTTAGTAATTTTGGTCTTAATTTTTCAGCTAGTAATTCCATATAATCACCAGTTATTATTGTAACATATTTTTATATAAAAAAATAAAATATATTGTAAATATTACTATTTAATTCCTATTATAATATTTTTTTAATTGTGAATTTATTATATTTGTGAGATAATTATAGTAGTGAGGATAGATGAATTATTTGGATGAATATTTTTTGTTTTTAAAGACTGAAAAGAAATTGGGAGATTCTACAATATTATCTTATAAATTAGATCTAAATAGTTTTGATAAATTTATATCTAAAGATTTTATATCTATTACTAAAGATGATATAGTAAAGTATTTGAATTATTTAAGAGATTCTATTAGTGCTAGAAGTGTTAATAGACATATTTCGGCTTTAAAAGGGTTTTATAATTTTTTATTAGAAGAAGGCTATATAAAGGAAAGCCCTTTAGAAAATATCAGTGTTATGAAGACAGAAAAGAAACTTCCAAAGTATTTAAGTATTGAAGAGGTTGATAAATTACTTAATATTCCACTAGTTACTCATTATGATTATAGAAATAAAGCTATGTTAGAAGTTATGTATGCTACTGGTATGAGAGTTAGTGAACTTGTTAGTTTAGAATATTCTAATGTAGATTTATATAATGCTATTGTTAGAGTTAAAGGAAAGGGTAAAAAGACTAGAATAGTGCCAATAGGTGAAATGGCATCATATTATTTAAAATTATATATAGAAGAATATAGAAATAAATTGTTGTTAAAGGAAAACTATAATGAATTATTTTTGAATAATCATGGTAAACCTATAACAAGACATGGATTTAATTTTATATTAGAGAATATTAGAGTTAAAGCAAATATAGAAAAAGAGATAACACCTCATGTTTTAAGACATAGTTTTGCGACTCATTTACTTGAAGGTGGGGCTGATTTAAGAAGTATTCAAGAAATGTTAGGACATGAGAATATTTCTACAACTAATATTTATACTTATGTTGTTAATGATGTATTAAGACAAAATTATGATGGATTTCATCCAAGAGCGAAAAAGGAGTGAAGGGTATGTTTAAAAGAGTATTTTTAATAGTTTTAGATAGTGTAGGAGTAGGAGAAGCTAAAGATGCTGTGTCTTTTGGTGATAATGGTTCTAACACGCTTCTACATGTGTTGGGGCATAATGGATACCATTTACCAGTATTTGAAAAATTAGGCCTTTTAGATTTAGTAAATAAAGGTAATCCATTTTCTTTAGGGTATCATGGAAAGATAGAACCTGCGAATAAAGCAAAAGATACATTAAATGGACACTATGAAATGATGGGTGTTGTTTTAGATAAACCATTTAAAACTTATCCAGAGGGATTTCCTATTATTTTGATTAGTGAAATTCAAAGAGTTACAGGTAGAGAAGTAATTGGTAATTGTGTTGCTTCTGGAACTGAAATTATAAAAGAACTTGGAGAAATGCATATGAAAACAGGAGCACTTATAATTTATACTAGTGCAGACTCTGTTTTACAAGTTGCGGCTCATGAAAGTATTATACCAGTAGAAGAACTATATAAAATATGTGAAAAGATAAGTGAAATAGTTTTTAGAGAAGAATATAATATTGGAAGAGTTATAGCTAGGCCTTTTACGGGAAAACCTGGGGAGTTTGTTAGAACTTCTAGAAGACATGATTATGCTAAAGTACCTCCTTTAAATTTTATGGATTTAATATATGATAAAGGATTAGATGTTATAGC
>CAOJDZ010000071.1 GCA_948433815.1 uncultured Clostridia bacterium | reverse complement strand
TACATATAAATTTATTATTTTTCTTTTTTACATCATAAACTGTAGTATTTTCATAAATATTTATTTTATCTTTTATTATATCGTAAATTCCATTTAAGAATTTAAGAGGGTTAAATGTATATGTATCTTCTACTTTAAAAGAACTATAATATTTTGTATTTATAGGTAAAGGTGACTCTTCTATTTTTATTCCTTCCTTCTTTAAAAAATTTATTTCTTTATTTAGTTTTTTTATTTCTTTTTTAGTGTTAGAAAAAACATATGATGGTGTTTTAATAAAGTCACAATCAATATTTTCTTTCTCTATTATTTTTTTATATTCTTTTATAGCTTTAAGTTGTGAATTTAAATAAACTTTTGAAGTTTCTTGACCAAGAAAAGAAGATATACGCGAGTAGATTCTTTCTTGCAAATAAGTTATTTTAGCAGTTGTGTTTTTTGTTACTCCACTACCTATAGTTCTAGCTTCTAAAATAGAAATATTCAAATTTTTATCTTTTAAATAATAGGCAGTTAGAAGCCCTGATAAACCACCACCTATAATTAAAACATCTACTTTTTTATTTTCATTTAATGTTTTTTTATCATGTAAAAAAGACTTCCATATACTCATAATATCACCATTATTAGTGTTGGTAATAGATTTATTAGTTATACTTATCTTTTAATATTTTTCTATTCATCGTTAACTTTTTTACATTTTTTATTTATTATAATTAATTTTTACATTGATTTACATTGACATTCCAAAGTCTTCTTCTTGTTAATCTTCAGCAATATTATGCACTTCCTTACTAGCTTTTTGACGTGCTTTTTCAGTTTGTCTTTGCTGTTCTAGAAAGGCTCTTCTTTGTTGTTCTAATAGTAATTCACGTTGACGCTTTAAATTTTCTTTTTCTTCTCTTTTTTTAACTTGCTCAATTGTACTTTTTCCTATATGTGGTCTATACATTTTATCACTCTCTTTTATATTTTATCATAATTATAATGATTTTTGTATAAGTTTATGTCATTAAGTCATAATAAAAATATGAATACAAAAGAGATATTAAATGAACTTAGAGATTTAAAGATGAAGATGCCTGACTTAATAATTAAAGATATTAAGCCAGGGTTATTTAAGCATGTTTATATTATTACTAATGAGGCAGTTAGTAGTGGAGATAAAGTAAATGATTTTATTTTAAAGCATTTTAGTGGTCTTAGTATTGTTGGAAGTAATCCACTTAAGAATTTTAAAAGAGATGTAGAGAGAAATATTCCATCTATTAATTTTAAAAATGTTGACACTAGAGAAAGTTTACTTGAATTTTTATTTAGTGGTTTTACTATTGTAATTTATAAGAATGAAGTAATAGCATATGAGACAAGGGCCGACTTAGATAGAGGTGTTACTGAGCCTACCGGAGAACCAGTTATAAGAGGGCCAAAGGATAGTTTTACTGAAAATTATAATAAAAATATTGGACTTATTAGAAAAAGAATTAAGAGTGAACATCTATGTTTAGAAGAAGTAACTATAGGTACTCAAAGTAAGAGTAAAGTTGGAATTATGTATATGGAAAATATATGTGAGGACGCGATTGTTGATAAGTTAAAAACTATGTTAGAGAAAATTAATATAGATGGAGTTATGGATGTTAATAATTTTAAGAGTTTTATAAATAAAGAAAATCATACTTTGTTTCCTACTCTTTTATATACTGAGAAACCAGATGATACTTGTAGGTTTTTATTGGATGGAAGAATAGCGGTTACTATGGAAAATAGTCCAAGTGTTTTAATCGCACCTACATTTTTTGTTGATTTTTTTCATAGTAGTGAAGATTATTATCATAAACCATTCTTTTCTAGTTTTCTAAGACTTATTAGGTTTGTCGCTTATTTTCTTGCGATTATAACTCCTGCTTTATTTATTGCGATTATTACTTATGACCAGGAAATTTTACCAGTGAGTTTACTTATTAATTTTACAGTTCAGAGAAGTCAGGTTCCTTTTCCTGCGATTGTTGAAGCATTTGTCCTGATGTTTACGTTTGAGTTACTTTATGAAGGGGATGCTAGAACTCCATCTATAAGAGGAACAAGTTTGTCTATTTTAGGAGCTTTAATTTTGGGTGATGCAGCTGTTCAAGCGGGTATTATTTCACCTATTATGGTTATAGTTATCGCAGTTAGTGCGATTAGTAGTTTAGTTTTTATTTATTATGATATTCAAGGATCTATTAGATTTTGGAGATATGTTTTGATGATTTTATCAGCACTGTTTGGTATTGTTGGATTTATGTGTGGATTTATATTATTAATAATAAACTTATGTAGTATAAAAACATTCGGTAAACCTTATTTACTACCACTTGCTCCATTCTTAATTAAAGACCAAAGTAATGCTCTTGTTAGAAGGGATTTAACTAAAATTAATAAACGTCCTACGTACTTAGCTAGAAAAAATCTTATAAAGGAGGTTAATGTAAAATGAAAAAATTAATATTAGTACTTTGTATGGTTTTAATGTGTACAGGATGTTGGAATTATAAAGAACTTACTGAACTTGGTATAGTAAGTGCGATGGCTATTAGTAAGAAAGATAATAAATATGTTATAGATATGCAGTTAGTTAATATAGTTGAAGCCGGAGATAAAGGGGTACCTGAGAGTCCTATTAGTGTTATGTCTGGTGAGGGAGATACTATTGCTGATGCGATTAGAAGTATTAATATGAAAATTTCAAAAGTATTCTTTTCTTCAAATATGGAATATATGATTATTGATAAGTCTGTGACTGATGAAAGTCTAGAAGAAGTAATGGATTTTTTAGCTAGGGATACTAAGTTATCTTTAAATTTCTTAATTGTAACTTCTACAAATGATGATCCTAAAGATGTTTTAGCAGCTTTATCTCAGTTTAATTTGAATCCTGCGTCTAATGTGTCTGAATTAGTTAAAAGAAGTGAGGGAAGATACGGTGCGTCTACTTCAATTACTTTTAAAGAATTTTTGGCTAAGTATTTAGCGAATGGGGTAACTCCTGTAGTTCCCAATATTAAATTAGTAGGAGAAGTTAGTGATGCGGATGATAGTGAGACTCTTAAAGAAAGTGATTCTAATAATTATGTAGAGGTAGATAACTTAGTCGCTTTTGATGAAGAAGGTAATGTGATTATTTTAGAAACCGATGAAAGTTTTGGTTATAATTTTCTTAATAATCATATTCAAAATGGTTCTGTTACTAGCCAATGTGGAGATAATTATTTTACTATTCAAACTTTAAAATCTAAAATAGGATATGGAGACTTAAAAGGGAATAAACTTAAAATTGAAGGTGAAGTTCAAGGAGAAGTATTCTTTTATGGATGCGAAGGAAATTTAAATAATGAAAAAAATTTAGATAAATTAGCTAAACTTACTAAAGAGACGATAACTAATTATATTAAAAAAACAGTTAATCTTGCTAAGGAAACTAAAACTGATTTTATAGGTGCTGGGAATTATCTTTATAAAAATGAGTATGGTTATTTTGATTTTGATAAAAAGGATTGGAATAAAGAAGGATTACCTAATATAGATTTTGATATTGATATTGAAGTAACTTTATTAAAGCAAGGTAACTTGAAAGGAGATATTTAAATGAATAGATATAAAATTAGTAGTTTAACTTTCTCTTTAATATTTATGTGTTTATTGAATTCTTCTCTTTTAGGTATTATTTTTCCTTATATTTTACATGAATCTAAAACTTCATTTTATATTAGTTTAGGTATTAGTTTTTTAGTAGGACTTGTGTTTATATTTATATATTTAAAGATATTTAATTTTTTACCAGATAAAGATATTTTTGAAAAAATAGATGCGATTTTTCCAAAATGGGTAAGTAAGATTATTTCTTTAATTCTTATGTCTTTAGTATTTATGATTGCAGTTATAGTTATTTGGAGACTTGTTACATTTATTTCATCAGAGTTTTTAATTGAAACGCCTAATTTGTTTATAGGTTTGTTAATCGCGGCACCTTTATTTTACGCTATGCTTTATGACTTTGATGTTATAGGTAGACTTGCAACTTTCTGTTTAGCGGTTGCGTTCATTTTACTTATGTTTAATGTTATATCTTTATTTTCACAAGTTGATATTAGTAATTTAAAACCTTTATTAAATTTTGATTTAATGCATACTGGGAAATCTGTTATAGTATTTGCTTTTGTAGTTTTTGTCCCAGCTTTTCTTACTTTAGTTATTCCTAAAGAAAATATAAGTGATAGCACAAAGTTAACTAAATCCATTTTAGTAGCATATACACTTGAGATGATTAGTATAGGTTTAATATTTTTTATAATTGTTACAGTTTTAGGAATCGAAATTTCTAATATTTATACTTTTCCTTCATATGTGGTTTTAAAGACATTAAGCGTTTTGAGTTTTATTCAAAATACAGAAAATATTAGTATACTTGTATGGGTATTACTTATGACTTTTTCAGGTAGTTTTTGTTTATTATTTATGAAAACTGGACTGAAGGATTTATTTAATCTAGATAAAAAGAAGACTCAAATATTTTCTATATTATTTATATTTTTACCATTCTTAGGTATTATAATATACATGCTTCCATATGAAATATATTTAAATAAATTCAAGTATGTAAGTGTTCCCACTTTAATAAATATGTCTATTTTTGGAATGTTTATAATTATTTATTTAATAGGAATTATAGTTAATAAATTTAAAAGGATAACATAGTTTTTTATGTTATCCTCTTATTATTTCTTTTACTTTTTCTAGTTCATCTAGTTTTATTTCTGTTTCTTCATTTTTTAGCATATTTTTAAGTTTAAATGAATTATTTTTTATTTCATTTTCACCTAATATAATAGTATATGTAATATTTTCTTTATTAGCAAAATATAA
>CAOJDZ010000070.1 GCA_948433815.1 uncultured Clostridia bacterium | reverse complement strand
AGCATATGGGGATGTAGCCTGTACAACAGAACCTTTAGAAATTACTATAGGCCCAGCAAAATCAGATAACTCATTTTTAAGTAGTTTCTCTGTAACTGGGCATAATATCACACCAACTTTTAACAAAAACACTAACAACTATACTTTAAGAGTTGGAAATGAAGTAACTTCAATAAACGTATCAGCAGCTTGCGAACATCCAAAAGCAACTTTATCTTGGATAAACGGGAATGCTGGCACAAATAATTTAAAAGTTGGATCAAACACAATAACAGCAAGATGTACAGCAGAAAATGGAGTAGGAAGAAATTATATTCTTACCGTAACAAGAGAAGGAGCGCCTGTTCCTCTATCAAGCGATAATAACCTAAAAGGATTAGGAATAAGTGGATACCAAATAAGTCCAGCTTTTAATAGAGATACTTTAGAGTATTCAGTTACTATTCCATATGAAGCTAGTGAAGTAATAGTAAATGCAGAAAAAAATGACTCAAAAGCAACTTTAAACATAAACGGAAACACAGGACTTCAAGTAGGTAATAATATAGTAGAAGTAACTGTAATCGCAGAAGATGGAACACCAAAAACATACAAAATAAATGTAACTCGTGAAGAAAAAATTGAAACACCAGTAGAAAAAGACAAAGATGCTACATTAAGTAAATTAAATGTAAGTGGCTACACATTAAGCCCTACATTTAAACCAGGCATCAATGTTTATTCAATGAATGTTCAATCAACAGTAGACGGTTTAAAAGTAGAAGCAATACCAACAAGTAGTAAAGCTACAGTAGAAGTAAAAGGAAACCTTGGATGGTCATATGGAATAAACACTATTACAATAACAGTAACAGCCGAAAACGGAGATAAAAACACATATATTGTAAACGTTAATAGAAAAGACCCATCAGAACCAAAAGAAGAAAAAAAATCAAGTGATTCATATTTAACATCATTAACAGTTAAAGGAGCAGAAATATCTCCTAAATTTGATAAAGACAGAAGTAGTTATGAAATAACAGTACCTTATGAAATAGATAAACTTGATATAAGTTATATAGCATCTGATAAAAAAGCAAAAGTAGAAATATTAGACAACGAACCTCTTTTAGTTAATCAAAAACAAACTATAAGAATAAAAGTAACCGCAGAAGATGGAAGCGTTAGAGAATATACGATTAACGCTACTCGTAGTGCTATGTCTAGTAACACTAATTTAAAAACTTTAACAGTAGATGGATTTATGTTAACACCTCTATTTGATAAAGATACATTAAATTATAAAGTAACAGTTAAATCAAATACTGATGCATTAGATTTAATCGCATTAGCTGAAAATCCTAATGCGAAAGTAGAAATATTTGGAAACAGTGATTTTAAAGAAGGAAACAATACAATTATGATAAGAGTTACTGATGAAAATGGATTCAGTAAAATTTATCAAATAGATGTTGAAAAACCAGAAAGATCAATCTTTGGAATGTCAATAGGAGAATTCCTTATGCTTACATTCTTAGGTCTAGGATTATTAGGATTATTCTTAATCATAATAGCACTTTTAAAAAATAGAAAAGAACAAGAACCAGCCACAGTTACAGCAGCACCATCACCAACAAATATAGAATTTAAACCAGAATTTAACTTCGGTTCAAAAAATGGTACAGATGATGATATAGTTTATCCAAACGGAGTATTGAATCAAGGCAATGGAGCGATTCCTAGTAATGAACCAAAGAAATTAGTAGGTACATATAAAGATGCTAATTATATTGAGGAAGATGAGGAAGACGGAGAAGAACCAGTATTCTTAAATGATGAAAACGCACCATTTGATTACTTTGATGATACAATAACAAAAGATGAATTAATGGCAGCCATAAGAGAAGGTATGGAAACTAAAAACACTGACAAATTAAAAATGTTAATGAAACAAGATGAATTAAATCAAATGAAAAAAGAGATCAAGAAAAGAGAAGCTAAAAAAAGGGCAAGGAGTGGAAGACATTATGACGAATAGGAGAATAATAAATTGTTTCCTTCTCTCATTATGTCTCTTTCTTTTTGGAAGTTTAAATCTAAGCGCTGGTTCTGCAAATTTAAGCTTTAGTGGAAACAATTCAGTTTATGAAGGAGATACTGTAAGTGTAACACTATCTATAAGCGGTGTATCAAACGCAGATGGAGGAGTAGCTGGAATAGTTGGAAAAATTGATTACGACAGTAACTTACTTGAATTAATAAGCACACAAAATAAAGCACCTTTCAACATATCATTTACTCCTGGACCAAATAAATTTAGTGGTTTTGCTGGAGACGATAGTAGTACAATAAAATCTTCTTCATCAATAATGACTTTTACTTTTAAAGCAAAGACAAGAGGAAGTGCAAGAATAAGTTTTTCTGGAGCAGACTTTTCGGATATGAAATATAATACTGTTTCAGTAAATAATCCATCCTTTACAATAAACATAAAAGCACCTTTAAGTGGAAACAACAATTTATCTAGTTTAAGCGTATCAGGAGGATCAATTAACTTTAACCCTAATACCACTTCATATTCAATTAAAGTTGGTAAAGATGTAAGTTCAGTAAACATAACCGCTCAAGCAGAAGATGGAGGAGCAAGTGTATCTGGAACCGGAAACAGAACAATTAATTATGGAAGTAATAGTCTTCAAGTTGTAGTAACCGCAGCAAATGCTTCAAAGAAAACTTACACTATTAATGTAACAAGAGAAGACCCTAGAAGTAGTAATAACAATTTATCAAATTTAACAATAAGTGGAGTAGATTTAAAACCAAAATTTAAAGCGGGTACAACAACATATGAAGTGACAGTACCATTTAGTATGGAAAACTTAAACATAAAGGCAACACCAGAAGATAAAAAAGCAAAAGTAAGTATTTCTAACCAAAATGGCTTACCAGCAGAAGCAACTACAGATGTATTAGTAAAAGTAACCGCAGAAAATGGAAGTGTAAAAACTTATACAATAAAAGTTACTAGAGAAAAAGATCCTAATAAACCAAAATCTGGTAATAACTATTTAAGTTCTTTAACAACTAATATAGGAATATTAAGTCCAATATTTGATAAAGAAAAATTAAATTATGTTATATATTTACCATTTGAAGTAGATAAAATAGAATTAAATGCAACAGTTGATGATACAAAATATGGAGTATTAGAAAAAAGTGGCCCAGAGACTTTAAATGTAGGTAACAATAAATATACTTTTAAAGTAACTACAGAAGATGGCACTTCTAGAATATATACAGTTAATGTAATAAGAGGTACTAACGTTGAAGGTGGAACGAGTAATGTACTTTTAAAAGAACTTGGTATAGAAAATGGTAGTTTAGACACACCTTTTAAAAATGATATTAATGTATATAGATATAATAAGAAAAAAGGATTCAAAATAAATCCAATACCAGAAGATGAAAACACAAAAATAACAGTATTAGAGCACGATAATGTATATACTATAATTCTTGAAGGAAATAATGGAGAAACTAATGTATATACTCTTATTCCAAAAGAAAAAAGTCAAAGTAATATGGGCTTAATAATCGCGTTCATAATCGCAAGTGTTCCTTTAATAGGTGGAGGCTCTTATATTGGCTATAGAATAGGCTTAAAAAAGATGCTTAGTAAAATTAAAACATTAAAACCTAAAGATGCATTAGTGAATAATGAAATCGAATATAAAGAATCTATTAAAGAAGAGAAAACACTAGAAAAACCTAAAAAGAAAAAAACAAAACCTAAAGAAAAAAATAAGATGGAAAAATAATCCATCTTTTTTCTATACATTATTATTCTTCATAAACTCTCTTAATAATTTCACCAAAGCTCGTTTTTCTATTCTAGAAACATAACTTCTACTAATTTTTAACTCCTTAGCAATCTCTCTTTGAGTTTCTTCCTTTTGATTTAAAAGTCCGTATCTTCTTATAATAATTTCTTTTTCTCTCTTATTAAGGCATCCTATATATTTCTTTAAAAGAGTAATATTATCCTTAAGTAAAATAACATCAGTAGAATCAACATATTCTTCTTTTAACACATCTCCTAAAGTAATTTCATTTCCTTCCTTATCATACCCAATAGAATCATTCAAACTGACATTATTTTGTGTCTTCCTATTTTGTCTAATATACATTAAAATTTCATTTTCAACACACTTCGCAGCATATGTAATTAGTTTAACAGGTTTATTAGGATTATAAGTATCAATTCCTTTAATAAGTCCAATAGTACCTATACTAATAAGATCATCAGTGCTTTCATTAAAATTTTCAAACTTCTTAACTATATGCGCTACTAATCTTAAATTATGTTCAATTAACACATTGCGGGCTTCCTTATCCCCATTACAAGAAAGAAAAATATATCTTTCCTCCTCTTCAGCAGAAAGAGGTTCAGGAAATACATTAATGCTATAACTCGTTGTTAAAAATGCGAACTTTTTAAAAAAATCTAATATCTTCTTTATCATATTAAATATTATTAAAAAATAAAAAAAATATACCATTTGACCAACAATACTTTATATGGTACAATAACAAGAATTAAAAAGGGGTGATTAATTTGGCAAATAGAATAAGAAAAATATATATAATGGAAAAGTTTCCAGGAAATAGAAAAGAAGATGTCTTAGAAAAGCTGAACTCTCTTCCAGAGGGGGTATTATCAAACATTTTAAAAAGTTTTACTTTAGATGAAAACGATGAATCTTTTAAAGAACCACAGACTGAACAAGAAAAATATCAAGCAAATTACGAATTAATAAAAATTAAAAGAAGTTTAGACAATTTAGATAAAAAATTCGACTATAAACCTTTCTTTAGTATATTTGATGGAACCAAGGAAGAAGTATTACTAATATTAACTACTTTAACAAAGGATGAAATAAAGCTTTTACATAAA
>CAOJDZ010000069.1 GCA_948433815.1 uncultured Clostridia bacterium | reverse complement strand
TTTTGTCTTTGTTCTTCTTTAGTACGTTTTACTAATAAAGCTTGTTCCTCTTTATATTTTGTATATCTATCACCGTAAGTTTCAATAAATACTAAAACTAATGCTTCTAATTCTTGTTTACTCAAACTCTGTAATTTTTTTTCATATTTGTACATTGAAACAAATGAAAGAAATTCAGAAATAAAATCTACAGGTTCACTTTCTTCTACAGGTCTTACCTTAAATAATCCACTACTAATATCATAAACAGTTAACTGTTGTTTTTCTTCTAATTTTGTCATCTCAACCTGAGCCCTTTCCCAACCAGCATATAATTGTATTCGATTAGTAAGTTCGTCTTCTAAAGTAGGCGTTCCTGCTTCAGCAAAAGCAAAATTTAAATCAATTAAAGGAAATCTATACTTTGTAGACCTAGCCAAAGTAGCAAGTTCAACATTATAATAAACATATCCAGGTATAAGAAATGGCGTTGTTTGTTCTATTTTGCCTTTTTTTGTGGCATATATTATTGGAACACCTATAATTTTACTAGCTAAACTTGCTAAAGCTTCTCCCATATCTCTAACATTAAATACACCATATTTATTAATTTGTTCAATTTCCTCACGTATAGCACCACCAAGATTACTAGCTTTAACTAATAATGTATCTTCTATATCTAGACTTTTACTCAAATCTCTAAGTCTATCAGCTTCTCTTTGTAAATCATCTATTTGTTTTTCTAAAAAAACTGAATCTATTGCCATACTTGTCTTTTTTCGATTAATTTCTCTACTTAATCCTTTATATTCTTCATACAAATTACTTAATTCTTTTAATTCCATAATATTACATCCTTCTTTCTTATATATTTTTATTTTCTATTAGATTCACTAATCATTTTCTTTTTAAGAGTTAGCAAATTTTCTGATAAATCTACATAGTATGTATGCGGATTCATGAGTCTTGTAACTTCTGGATATAAAGTTTTAAATTGACTATCACAGTAAGATTGTCTTTCTAATATACTAGGTTGATTATAAACTAACTTTCCTCCTAAAAATATTGGTACTTGTAACTCTCTTACATAATAATTTCTTATAGTTTTAGTTTGACTTTCACACATTGGATTAATTAAAGTATATTCATTTCTATCAATAACTTCATCATGTATAGCTACCACATCCCCTAGTGCATAACCAGTATCTCTATCATAAAATCTATAAACTTTTTTATATGCAGGATTTATAGTCTTAGCTGTATCATCACTTATTTTAATTTTTGGAATATATACGCCATCTTTTATAACACTAACTAATTTATAAACTCCACCAAATATTTCCTTAGGATTAACTATATTTTCTCCTATTCCTAAACTATCAATTGAAGCCCCTTGACTTAATATACTTTCTAACTTAAATTCATCAAGTCCATTTGATACACAAATTGTTGTATCATGTAGACCCGCTTCATCTAACATCTTTCTAGCCTCTTTAGTTAAATATGCTAAGTCTCCACTATCTATTCTTATACCTTTTAATCTGTATCCGTTTGGTTCTAAATATTCCTTTGCTACTCTTATAGCATTAGGAATACCACTTTTTAAAACATTGTAAGTATCAACTAATAAAGTAGTATTATTAGGAAATGTTTTAGCATATGCAAGAAATGCGTCGTATTCACTAGGAAACATTTCTATAAAAGCATGAGCCATAGTACCGCTTAAATTTAAACCATCTCTTTCTCCACCTAAAGTATTTGAAGTAGCCACACATCCACCTATAATCGCATACTTACTAGCAATAGTAGCACCTTCAATAGTGTTTCCTCTTCTAGCACCAAATTCCATAATTGGAATATTCCTTGCCGCATTCACAACTCTCTTAGCTTTAGTAGTTATCAAACTTCCGTGATTAAAACTATTTAAAATTGCTGTTTCAATAAAAGCAGCTTCAGTAGCTTTAGCCCTTATAGTCATAACTGGTTCATTTGGAAATATTGGAGTACCATCAGGAATAGCAAATATATCTCCACTGAACTTTAATTTTCTTAAATACTCTAAATGCTTTTCGCTAAAAATACCTTTATTTCTTAGAAAATAAATATCTTCATCAGTTAATCTAAAATTTCTTATATAACCTATTACTTCATCAAGTCCACCCATAATACCGTATCCACCATCAAATATATTTCTTCTATAAAATACATCAAAAAGAACTTCTGTTTCTTCTAAATTATTATCAAAATATACTTGACTCATTGTAATTTCATAATAGTCTGTAAACATTGTATTATTTTCCATTATTAACTCCTCCTATAGTTTTAACTAATTTAACACCTTCTTGTTCCATTAAATCACTAGATATTTTATTGTACATTTCTCTTTCATGTCCTGGATAATCATAAGTATCCATTAAATCTTCATGTACAATTACTTCTACATCTCTATTTAATTCATGAAAGAAATTTATTAAAGGAATAGCACCATCTATACCTAAACATTTATCTGAACAACATCCCATAAGTCTAACTCTTTTTAAATTTTTTAACCTAAATAATAAATCTATAACTCCTGGCGCAAACATAAAGTTTCTTGAATTTTTTCTAAATACTAATGAACCTGGTACATATGGTTTAAGTCTATCAACTATTTCACTCTCAGAGTCGCCTTTACAATGTTCTAAAAATACATTAAATTCAGTTGAATCTTCACTATGATAGTCTTGCACAAAAACTTTTTTTACACCTTTTTTATTCTTAGTACTTTCAAGAACATCTGCAATTCCATCAACTATATGATAAATATGAGGACTTGCTAAATTTCCTTTAACCATAAATCCATTTATTGCGTCTATCACAATAACTAACTCTTCTATTTCATTCATTTCCTCCTTTAACTTTACTAATGTTCTCATTTCTAAAACTTCTTCTAATTTTTTCATATTATCACCCTTTCTTTGTTATTATCGTTTTATTAAAAACAAATCAGAAATTTTAAACAGAACTTTTCTTCTGTTATTAACAGTATATTAATAACGCATCAATTTGTCAACCTCTTTTTAACAATTTATTAAAAAGAATTGTTAAAAAAATAGTTTATAAAATTATAAACTATCTAAAATCACTTGGTCTTACATATCTTTCTAATGATTTTCTATCATGCAAATCACTAATCATATCCGCTATAACTTCTGTTATATCAACTCGTTTAAACCATTCAGCATTAAGTATTTGTGGATCTATATATGATGCATTAGTTGCATATACTTTATTAATAATACCTTTATCATAAAAATCATTAAACTCATTTGGTCCATGATCAAATATCGCAAAAGTAGTTACAATATATATAGACTTAGCACCCCTTGCTTTTAAATCATTAGCAACATTTATCATAGAAGCACCACTGGAAATCATATCATCTACTATAATAATATTTTTTCCATCTACATCATTTCCAGCGTATTCTTGACTCTTAATAGCATTTTTTCCATCTAAAACAACTCTAAAATCTCTTTGCTTATAGAAAAACCTCTAGCAACGTAAGATACATTGTTATATTCATCACTAATTATTTTATTCATGAAATTATCAGCTCTATTAACAGCCCCATTATCTGAACTTATAACCATTATATCATCAATATCTGGATAATCATTTAATAAACTTTTTAATAACAAATCAGTTGGTTGATAATTATAAAGTGGTGTAAATGGTATAGCATTATCAATACTAGGATCATGTGCATCTACAGTAATTATATTTTTAACTCTCATATATTCTAACATATGTAATATTATTGAACAGTCTAAACTTTCTCTCAATTTTTTTCTATGTTGTCTCGCTTCATACAAATATGGAATTATAATATTAATCATATCTGCATGACCAACCATAGTTCCTAAAACTCTAATTATATCCATAAAATGATCATCAGGAGACATAAGTTGTTCTATTTGACGCATTTTATATTTACAACTACAATTTAAAACATCCGCTAATAAATATGTATCTTTCCCTCTTACTGAATCTAATAATACTGCTTTACCTTCACCAGTATTAAATCTAATAGTATCTAATGGCACTCTAAAATCATAACCCTCAGGTGTACCTCTTTTAATTTTCAAATGCTCATTAACACTTTTACCAAATTCTTTATGACTATCTAAAACTAATAATTTTAAACTATCATTACTATTTTCCATAAAACCACCCTCAACTTAAAGCTTATATATCGAAATTAACACATTAAAAATAAAGTATATTCTAAGTCTTCTAATGGCTTCTATGTAAGAGCTAAAAAGAATGAATTTCCTAACTCTAGAAAAGCTATTTCTTATATTTTAAGATATTGTGGTAGACCTTGCTTTGCTGAATATCGTATAATAGATATTAATGATGATTATATCTCTTTTTGGTTCCAAAGACATGAAGATGATATGTTTGTTGTTGAAAAAATCCACATATTTGAATTTATTGCTAGAATTATTAGACATATTCCAGAAAAAGGATTTAAAACTATTAGATATTATGGGTTTTATGCTTCTAAATCTCACAAACTTTATAATACTTGTAGATTTTTAATGGATAAATCTAAGGTTCCATTCTATAAATCTTTACTTAAATGGAGAAACCTTATTTATATTACTTTTAAACTTGATCCTTTAAAATGTCCTAATTGTAATTCTACAATGACTTTTGAATATGCGTTTACTTAAAGGAGTTTATATTTATTTATGAAAAATCCAAAAGAAATCGAATTTATATGTACTAGATGCAAAACTAAGGAAAGGATACCTACTGAAATAGTTGAGATGTTAGACAAAGCAGATCAAATTGGAGTTGATACTTTAGTTCCTCCTAGATTCGACTGTGAGAAATGTCCAGGAAAAATGGAACCTATTTATTATGTAGGAGTTAATGGAAGAATATACGAATACAAAGAACAACAAATTCAATCATAAAGATTGGGTATGTTTTTACATACCCATTTTTATTTTACA
>CAOJDZ010000068.1 GCA_948433815.1 uncultured Clostridia bacterium | reverse complement strand
ATGCGCACACCTTAAATTACATTTTCTTGTTATTTCAATAGCTAGTATTGGCGTATATAAATACATAAAACCACCCATCTAAAAATTTAAATCCTTTATTCTTTAGGAACTAATTTATACTTTGCTGAATCTCCTACATGTCCACTAGCAAATGCTTTAAAGCGATCAAATAAATCTCCTCTTTCTAAGAAAATATCACTTTTAAAATTAACTCCAGCATTTCTTAATGCTAAAACTTCATCTCTAAGACTTCCAAATTCAAAACTCCAAACAATAGATCCTGTTTTTCTTAATGCCTCCATATCTAATACTGAATAAGTCTCTTCATCTCTTAATGCACATATTTTAAAACTCCCATCTTGATTAACGATTCTTATTACATCTTCACTTCCAAATGAATTTCCTAAATATTCTAAAGCACAAACTACTCCAGACTTCTCAGCATGATGATTTAGATAATAAATTAAATCTTCTACGTCCTGAAAAAATCTTTTACCTAAAATTCCCTGATAATAATGAATTCTCACACTTGGAAATAATAAGTGTTTCATAACTTCTTCATAACTGTCTCTACTATTAACTTCACTATTTAATTTTCTAGAAATTACATCTAATAATTCACTAGAAAATGCTTTATCATTTAAACTCATTTAAACCACCCATTCTATTTTTTTGATTTATATTTAACCTTAAAATTAGGAAATGCATTCGCAACTCTCCTAGTAAGTATTCCTTTAGACTTTAAAACTTCTTTTACTTTTTCACTCATCTCTTCTGTCTGATCCTTTAAAGAACTAACATCAACACTCTTAACATTATATATAATTTTAGCCGATATTCCTAAATCAACTAAGAAAATAATGAAAAAGAAAGAAGTTAGTATTTTTAAAAGATTAATATCTATCATATATAATATATCTAACATAAAAGGATTAATGATATAAGTAAGTAATAATCCTAAAACACCAAAAGCAATCGAAATATCTAAACAAATACGACCATTTAAACTAAACTTTTTTTGTGAATAATCCCACCATCTAGTTTTAAAAATCTTCTCCATTATATAACTAGTAAAATATTCGAGTACAGAACAAACTATAACTGCCATACAAAATAAACTCGCAGGATCATTCTTATATTTTTGAAGAAAAATTAAAATTAATAAACACCCTACACCATATATTGGGCACACTGGTCCTATCATAAAACCTCTATTAACAAACTTTTTATCAATAATCATACAATAAATAGATTCCATTATCCATCCTAAAAATGAATACATTAAAAATAATGAAATTGCCATAAATATTTTATCCATACTAATACCTTTTTCTAACTTTATTCTTAATTCTTTTTTATTTTTTATACATTTATTCAGTTCTAAGTGCTATAACTGGATCTTTTTTACTAGCCATTCTAGCAGGTATAGCTCCACCTATAATTGTTAATATAACATTAATTATAACTAAAATTAATGCATGAATAATATTAAGTTTAGCCACATTAGCAAGTCCAGAATACTTTTCTATTACTATATTTACAGGAATTGTTAATACATATGCGATCACTATACCAAGTAAACCACTACATAAACCTATTATAAATGTTTCAGCATTAAATACTCTCTTTATATCTTTTCCTCTAGCACCTAGAGCTCTTAATATACCAATTTCTTTAGTTCTCTCAAGCACACTTATATATGTAATTATTGAAATCATTATACTAGATACTATTAAAGAAATAGATGAAAATGCTATTAAAACTAAAGTAATTGCATTCATAATATTGCCAGTTAAACTAGATATCATACTAGCCATATCCGTATATTGAATACTCTCTTCTTCTGTTTTACCTTCATTATATTTATCTAAATAACTAACTATTTCATTCTTACTATCAAAGTTTTTAGGATACATCATAATTAGAAAAGGATCTGCATAAGCACCTAAATAAGCAAGCATAGTCTCTTTATTATTTCCACTCATTAAATCATTATCAAAAGGTTTACTACTTAAAATATTATATTCAGCGTTCTTCTGAGCATTTACAATTTTAGAATCCTTATTCTTTTCTATAATTAACTCTGTAAGAGCATTTGTATATCCTATACCACTACCATTAGTAATAATCTCTTTATCTTTTTTACCACGTATAATCGCTTGAACTTTTAAAGTAATACTATTTTCACTATTATATAAACTCTCTAAATTCATATTAGGAATAAAACCTTTACCATATTCTAAATAGTATTCATCATTTATAACAACTTTTAACTCTGCGTTCATTATATCTTCAAAACTAACACTTTCTCCATCTAACCCTAATGCTTCCATAGAAGACTTGTAAACATTATTACTACTATCTATCTGTAAAATAAGACCAGGTTTAGTATCATCTATTTCTCCTGCTAAGACATCATAGTTATTTTCTATTATTCCCTTTTCATTTTCATTTGGATTAGTAGGAAGAACTACCCAATTAGATGTTCCTTCTACTAAATTAAATCCTTCACTATCCTTTTTTACTACATTTAAAGCAGTTGGAGACTGATAAGAAATACCAGATAAATGACTCTTATCCATATTTTTTAAATACTCTAAATACTCTTCAGTAATTATATTAGTATGCACCATAGATGCCATAATATCTTCTTGTACATAAACTTCTTTTTTACTAGGATACTTTTCTTTATCACTTTTATTTCCCATCATCTTTTCCATGTTTTCTTCACTCATATCCATAGACTGAGTACTAACAATAATAGGCGCTTCAGATAAGGAGTTCTTTTCAAAGTTATCAACTTCTATTTTAAATCCATTAGATAAAGAAAGGACAAGTCCAATTCCTATAATGCCTATACTAGATGCAAAAGCAGTTAAAAAAGTTCTACCTTTTTTTGTTTTTATATTATTAAAAGATAATTTAAGTGCTGTTAAGAAACTCATCGCAGTTTTTCTAATCTTTATTAATGAATCATCTTTTTCACTTCGCTTTACTGGATTAGAATCACTCACCCTTTTACCATCAGCAAGTTCTATAATTCTGCTAGCATACTCACGAGCAAGTTCAGGATTATGAGTTACCATAATTACTAATTTATCTTTAGCAATCTCTTTAATCAAATCCATAATTTGAACACTAGTCTTTGTATCCAACGCTCCAGTTGGTTCATCAGCTAAAATAATATCTGGGTCATTAACAAGCGCTCTTGCGATTGCAACTCTCTGCATCTGCCCACCAGAAAGTTGACTTGGTTTTTTATGAGCATGTTCTAATAAGCCTACTTTCTTTAGTGCATCCATAGCATTCTTTTTTCTAATCCCAGCACTAACACCACTTAAAGTCATCCCCATCTCAACATTATCAATAACACTTATATGAGGAATTAAATTATAATTTTGAAAAATAAACCCAACACAGTTATTGCGGTATCTATCCCAATCTATATTCTTAAACTTCTTAGTAGACATATTATTTATTATAAGGTCTCCACTATCATATCTATCAAGTCCACCTATAATATTTAAAAGAGTCGTCTTTCCACTACCAGATGCTCCTAAAATACATACAAACTCATTCTTTCTAAATTCTATAGATACTTCTTTTAAAGCATGTTGAACAAACTCTCCAGTCTTATAACTTTTCTTTATATTCTTTAATTCTAACATCTATTATCTCCTTTCAAAAACATAATTAATAATAAGTTAATATAAACAGTAAATAAATAATACTACCATTAAAAGAATATGTCAACGAATACGGAAAATAATAAAAATATGCTATAATTATGTATATGCAACCCAAAATTAACATATATTCAACTAATATTTGGTGTAATGCAACTGGGTTTTATATTATATTTAATGCGAGGTGAAAAAAATGAAGTTTAGTGAAAAACTCCAAAAACTTAGAAAAGAAAATAATCTAAGTCAAGAACAACTGGCCGATAAATTAGATGTTTCTAGACAATCAGTATCAAAATGGGAATCAGGTCAAACATATCCAGAAATGGACAAATTACTTACTATGTGTAAATTATTTAATATTACTCTAGATGATTTAACTAATGATGAAGTACAATATAATGATGTTAAATCAAAAAATAAAAACTCCTTTGACAACCTAGTTGACGACGTCATGTATATTATAGATAAAACTTTTGTAATGTTTAGTAATTTAGACGCTAGAGAAAGAGGAAAAGTTATAGGTGAACTAATAGTACTATTTATTATTCTATTATTTTTTAGATTACCTTTTGAATATGTAATGAGTTTAGGTAGAAATGTATTATATTATTTACCAACTGGAGCTTACTTTTTCCAAAACCTATGGTCATTTATAATTAACGTTATTTATCTAATATTATTTGTATTTACTTTCCTTTATATATATAAAACATATTTCTTAGATAAATTTAAAGGAATAGAAAAGAAAAAACCTTTAGAAGAAAAAAATAAACAAGAAGAAGAAAACCATATAGAAATAAAAGAAAATCAAAAAGAAGAAAAAAGAGTAGAAAAGAAACACACTAAATCATATGGAATAGGCGCTACATTATTTGAAATACTTAGTAAAATCACATCATTTTGTTTCAAAACTTTTCTAGTATTTATATCAATACCATTTATAATAACCTTTATATGTATATTTATCTGTCTTGTAATACTAATAATATTGTTATGTAAGGGAATATTCTATTTTGGATTCTTAATTTGCTGTGTCGCAGGAATAGCTTTAAACTGGTTGTTATTAAAAATAATCGCATCATTGTTATTTAACTATAAATCTAATTTTAAAATAATTTTTACAACATTTATAATAGCCATATCTTTAACTGGAATTGGAACTGGATTAGTTATATTTGATATTGCTAGCACTGATATAATTAATGAAGCTCCAGAAACAAAATTTGAACTTATTACTAAATCTTATGAATATAATTTTGATGATAATTTTGTAATATCAAATTGTAACAGTTATAGTTATTATGGATGCTATTATTATAACAAAAATTATGAA
>CAOJDZ010000067.1 GCA_948433815.1 uncultured Clostridia bacterium | reverse complement strand
TACATTGAAAAAGATTCTTCAATTAACGATGAAATAGATGAATTAAGACATGCTGCTACAAGTTCCTTATTAAAAAGAGATGATGTAATAGTAATCGCAAGTGTTTCATGTATTTATGGTATAGGTGAAGTAGAAGAATATAAAAATAAAATGCTTACTATAAGTGTAGGAGATACTATTGATAGAGATGAAGTTCTTGAAAAACTTGTAAGTATGCTTTATGAAAGAAGTGTACTAGATTTTAAAAGAGGAACATTCCGGGCTAACGGAGACACTATAGAAATTATCCCAGTTTATGAAAGAAAAAATGGAATAAGAATTGAAATGTTTGGAGACGAAGTAGAAAGAATAAGCGAATTTGATACACTTACTGGAGTAATACTAAACGATAAGAAAAATGTATCAATTTTCCCAGCATCTCACTTTGTAACTAGCGATGAAAAACTAAAACTTGCTATCTCTCGTATAGAAAAAGAACTAGCTCAACGTCTAGAAGAATTAGATAAAGAAGGTAAAATAGTAGAAAAAGAAAGATTAAAACAAAGAACTATGTACGATTTAGAAATGCTAAGAGAAACAGGTTTCTGTCATGGTATCGAAAACTATTCACGTCATATTTCTTTAAGAGAAGAGGGAGAAACTCCAACAACATTACTAGACTTCTTTCCAAGTGACGATTACCTTTTAGTAGTAGATGAATCTCACGTTACACTTCCACAAGTAAGAGGAATGTATAATGGAGATAGACAAAGAAAAATGACATTAGTGGACTATGGCTTTCGTTTACCAAGTGCTTTAGATAATAGACCTTTACAATTTCCGGAATTTGAAAGAAAAATCAATCAAGCAATTTACGTATCTGCAACTCCAGGAGACTATGAACTAGAAAAAGTAAATAATCAAAAAGTAGAACAAATAATAAGACCAACTGGTCTATTAGACCCAATCATCGAAGTTAGAAAAACTAAAGGTCAAATAGATGATTTAATAGGCGAAATAAATGAAAGAATTAAGAAAAATGAAAGAGTTTTAATAACAACACTAACTATTAGAATGGCTGAAGAATTAACTAACTACTTAAAAGAAATAGGTATAAAAGTAACATACTTACACAATGAAATTAAAACACTAGAAAGAATGAACATTATTAGAAATCTTCGTTTAGGTGTAATAGATGTAGTAGTGGGAATAAACCTTCTAAGAGAAGGAATTGATATACCAGAAGTAAGCCTAATCGCAATAATGGACGCTGACAAACAAGGTTTCTTAAGAAGCACAAGAAGTTTAATTCAAACTATAGGAAGATGCGCAAGAAATGCAAGTGGAAAAGTAATAATGTACGCGGATGTTATGAGTGAAGCCATGACAGAAGCTATAAAAGAAACAGAAAGAAGAAGAACTGTACAAGAAGCATATAATAAAGAGCACGGAATTATTCCTCAAACAATCAAAAAAGAAATAAGAGATTTAATCTCTAACAACGAAGAAAAAACTAAACCTAAAGAAAAAATGACTAAAACGGACAAAAAAGAATTAATCAAGAATATCGAAATAGAAATGAAAAAAGCCGCAAGTGAATTAGACTTTGAAAGAGCAATGGAATTAAGAGATGTATTATTTGAACTTCAAACAGAAGATTAAAGAAAGAAAAAAAACCAAGTTTTCATAACTAGGTTCTTTTAAACTAAAAGACTCACGCAACTTGCATTTTTAAAGCAAAGTCTTCTAAATCAACTTGAACTTCATTTGTAACTATAACTTTATTATCATTATTTAAAAGTCTATAAATTTCCTCAGTTAATCTTGTCTCTTCAAGATAACATGCTTCTCTCATTAATGATTCTTTTAAATCAGGTTCATTCCACATCTGCTCTTCAAAAATTTTAGGAACATAATTAGATTTAGAATGTAACATAAAAGTAAATGATGTAAATAATTTTTTCTTTTTCTCATCACACTTTTGAAATTCTTTTAAAGTTCTAGTTCTACTATCACTAATAATTTTTCTTCTTTGTGCAAATTCTTTTTGCTTTAAAAGAGTTTGTTTCTTTACTTGTCTAGATAAATCCTTTAAAGAAGCTTTTGTAACTGTATTAAAGTCAATACTTTCTAATCCTAAATTACGAATATTAGGATCTTTCTTATATGCTTCTACTAAAGAACTCAAAAATGTTTCTTCACTTTTACTTCTTTTTAAATTAAATTTATTTCTAATAAAACTAGAAAATTTATTATGTTTGCATTTAGGATTATTTATTTTAGAACCATGTTTTTTATAGAAATCTTCACTAAGATGCATATTAGGATTCTTAATATACATATAAATCTCTATTAATGTTTCCACGTCATAATCATGCCTTAAATCTCCAACTTTTGTCTCTAGAGCACTTGAAGAATTATATAACCTAACCTCAGCATCACTTAATTCTTTAAAAGATTGAAAACCAAAAATACGATTAGAACATAAATCATTTTTTCTATTAGATAAATCAAAACCTTTTCTCTGTAAATCTAGTAGGGTAGTCATAAAATCATAATCACTTATAAAACTATCTTTAATATAAGCCATAGTAACAATCTTACTCTTTCTAAAATTACTACTAACTTCACTTAAACCAAATAAATTTATTAAATCACTTTTACTTAAAACTTTACCTTTACCTTGAATTCTACTAATATCTTCATTAGATAAACTATCTATGTACATAAAAAGTGGTAAATTAATTAATTTTTCAAGATAACTAATCTTTCTTAAAATAAATTCTCTCTCTAGTTCATAACTTTTCTTTTCCTTTTTATTTCTTTTTAATCCACTTACTTTAATATTAACTTGTAATAATTCTTGTCTAAGTTCATCGATTCTATTAGAAACAATAGAGAAATACCCACTTTGAGTATTCATAAAACCACCCCAAATTAGTACTATATTATACACATATTTTCAAAAAAATCAAGAAAAAAAGAATAATTTCCTTTAATTTAAGATAAAAATATAGTAGTATATAAATTAGATTAAAAGGAGTGATAAAATGAGAATTTTTGATACTAGAGAGATAAAAGAATTTTTAAGAGATGCTTCTATCTATATAATTGGAATACTTATTATTTTAATAATATTAGTATTCATCGTATCTTTTCAACCAATCGCAGGCAATTCAATGGTGCCTACTTTAGAAGAAGGAAATGTAGTACTAGTTTCAAAATTATCTTACCTTTTTAAAGACATAGAAAGAAATGAAATAGTTACTCTAAAAGTAAATGGAAAATCATATGTAAAAAGAGTAATAGGTTTACCAGGAGAAGAAATAAAATACCTAAAAAACATTCTATACATAGATGACGTTCCTTTTAATGAGACCTTTTTAGGAGAAAATATAAAAACAAGTGGATTTACTATGGATGACATATGTAAAGAAAATGAATGTCCTGATGGAAAAATTCCAGAAGATAAATACCTAGTATTAGGAGATAATAGACCAGAATCAGAAGACAGTAGAACCCCTTCTTTTGGATTAGTTAAAAAAAGTGATATAAAAGGATTTTTTAGAATATGGCCATTAAATAAAATAGGGAAAATTTTATAACAGGTAATTAAACCTGTTTTTTTTTAAATTTTCAGTTTTATTTTAGAATATTGAATATTTGTTCAGTTAGTAGTATAATTAAGTTAGTTTTAAGCATTAAATCTTAATATAGGAATTAAATGTTTATAGGAAGGAGTGAATTGTATGTTTAATAAAAAACGTATAACAATTTTTGGTGTGTTTTTAGCAGTTATGTTTACTTTCATAACATTCGCAGGTGGAACACCCCAAAATCAAGAAGTAGCAACTAGAGATGTAACTTTTATAGATAGTTACAATAATGAAGAATTAAAAAGTGAGAAAGTAGTAGTTGGTGAAGATGCAGAAGTACCAACTGATCCATCTCATGATGAAATGATATTTTTAGGTTGGTATCTTGATGAAAACAGAGATAAAAAAATAACTGATTTCACAAATATTACAGAAGATATTAAAGTAGTAGCACTTTACGGAGAAGACAAAAACAAAAATGGAATAGATGATAGAGAAGAGGCAAGATATACAGTAACATTTATAGATTCTTTTGATGGTTCTATAATTAGTAGGCAAACTGTGCTAACAGGCTTAAACGCTTTAGCACCTACACCAAATAGTCATGATAATCTAGTATTTACAGGATGGACAGCATCATACACAAATATTACTAGAGACATAACTATTTATACAGTTTATAGAAATACGTCTGTTATAGAAACTGTAAATTATTATAATGTAACATTCTTAGATACTATAACAAATGAAATAATAGAGTCTGTAAGAGTTCGTGAAGGCTTAACCGCTAATTTACCAGAAACTAAAGAACATGATGGTTACCTTTTCACAGGATGGGACGGAGACTATACTAATGTAACAAGTGATAGAGTAATTATCACTATATATGTAGAAGACATAAACAATAATAAAATTGATGATAGTACTGAACCACGTTACACACTATCATTTACTGAAGGTGAACATGGACAACTTAGTGGTGAAGTAACATATGACAATCTTTTAATAAACCAAACTCTAAAAGATATAGTTGTTCCTACAGTTAACGCTGATGAATTCTACACATTTAATAAATTTATAGATGAAAATGGTGAAGAATTTAGTTCTAATAATGTAGTGACAGGAGATATGACTTATGAAGCAATCTATACACCTGATAAAGATGAAAAAAATAATGGAATACATGATGATGAAGAATATTTCCAAGTTACAGTAAATGTTATAGGTGGTAGTGTAGATGAAATAGAAAAAAATGTTCAATATGGAATGAACGAAACATTTACTATTACACCAGATATAGACCATACATTAAATTTAGCCATCACTTCTAATGGATGCATAATAGATGAAAATACAGGAATACTTACTGTAGAAAACGTAAAAGAAAATATAACATGTACAGTAACATTAGAATTAGACACTAATCCAAAAGATGGAATCGCAGACAA
>CAOJDZ010000066.1 GCA_948433815.1 uncultured Clostridia bacterium | reverse complement strand
TTCTTATATATTAATTATTCTATTAATAGAGTTTATTTCATTAAAATATAAAAATATTATTTTTAGTTTTATAGTTTCTATTTTTGTTTTATTAATGCCTTATATTTTAAGTATGTTAAATATATTTAAAATTGATATGTTTCCATTTATGAATTTATCTATAGTTAGAGAAAATATAATTTATGTATTCATTATTCCTTTTATAGTAATTGTAATTATTTTTTTGTATAATAGTGTCGTTAAGCGATTGGAGTGATAACTGTGAGTAAAATTTTAATTGTTGAAGATGAAATGCCAATAGTAGATTTAATTAAAATGGAGCTTAAGTTAAATGGGTATATGGTAGATTATGCTCTTGATGGAGAAAAGGGAGCAGATCTCATTATGGAAAATAATTATGATTTAATTTTACTTGATATTATGATTCCAAAATTTGATGGGTATGAACTTTTGGAATATGCTAAACAAGAGAATGTTCCTGTTATTTTTATAACTGCTAAGAGTGAAGTAAAGGACCGTGTAAAAGGATTAAATATGGGAGCTGATGATTATATTGTGAAACCTTTTCTAATGGAAGAAGTTATAGCTCGTATAAATTCTGTTTTAAGAAGATATAAATCTATAATTAATTTACCAAATATAACAATAAATACAAAAACTCATGAAGTAAAAAAGAATGATGTTAGTATTAAATTAACTCCTAAAGAATATGATTTGCTTATTTATTTAATAGAAAATGCAGGTAAAGTTTTAACAAGAGATAAAATTTATTTAAGTGTGTGGAATAAAGACACGTTTGATACAAGAACTGTTGATTTACATTTAGGAAGACTTCGTAAGAAATTAGGCTTATTTAATATAATAAAAACTTTACCAAAAGTAGGATATATTTTTGAGGTGTAGTATGAAGTTTTCATTAAAGGTTGTTATAGGAACAATGTTTATAGTGGTGTTTATGTTTTCTTTATCTGGTGTTATTTTAATTCATGAAAATTTTAAGAATTCTTATCAATTACAAATGAAAACTAACTATGATGAACATAGTTTAGAAAAGTATAGTATAGAGACTAATGTTAGTGAAAATATTTTAGAAAACGGGAAAATAGATTTAAAAAAATTAGAAAGTTATCTTTATACTTTGACTTATTATTTAGTAAATTCTAGAAAGTTAGCAATATATATTGATAATGAAGGTGTTTGGAATAATATTCCTTTTCTATTAAATATAGATGAATGTGAAAATGCATGTGTTAAAAATGTAGATTCAAAAAAATATAATATTTTAAAATCTGATGTTACTATTAATGATTCTAATGTTTCAATTATTAGTGTTTATGATATTTCTGGTGTGTTTGAAGTTAGAAATCAAAATTTAGTGAAGTTTTATATTATAGACGTGGTTTTAATTATATTGTGTGGATGCTTAACTACTATATTTGCTAAATATTTAACAAAACCACTTAAAACATTAAATGAGGCTACTAAAATTGTATCTTCTGGAGATTTAGATAAAAAAACTAATATTAAAGGAAATGATGAAATTGGAGAACTTTCTAAGTCTTTTGATTTAATGATTGATTCTATTAAAAAAAGACAAGACGAATTAGCACTTGCTGTTAAACAAAGAGAAGATTTTATTTCTAATTTTACTCATGAATTAAAAACTCCTATGACTTCGATTATTGGATATACAAAAGTGTTAAAGCAAGATAAATATAGTAATGAAGATAAAGAAAAGGCTCTTAGTTACATTTGTAGTGAAACTAAAAGATTAGAAGTTTTTTCTCATAAGTTATTAGATTTGATAGGATTAAGTGAAGAAAAAATAGTAAAGGAAAATTTAAATACTAAAGAATTATTTAAGGAAATAGAAAGTTTAATTATTAATAGATTTTCAGATATTAATTTAAATTTAGATATTAAAGAACAGATAGTTATAGGAGATAAAAATTTACTAATAACATGCATAATTAATTTAATAGAAAATGCATATAAAGCGAGTAAAGATACTAAAAAAATAAATGTTATAGGTGAGACATTTAAAAATAAATATAAAATATCTGTTATTGATGAAGGCGTTGGTATAAAAAAAGAAGAGATAAGAAGAATAACTGAAGACTTCTATATGGTAGATAAATCTAGAAGTAAGAAGAATGGTAGTTACGGTTTAGGCTTAGGTCTTTGTACTAAAATTTTAAAAAATCATAATACAAAATTGAATTTTAAAAGTAAAGTAGGTAAAGGTACTATAGTAAGTTTTGAATTGGAGGTATCTAAATGAAAAAGAAATATTTAATAAGTTTTTTAGTTTTCATATTAATTATTTTTTCTCCAATTTTTGTTCTTTATTTATTAGAAGATAAAAATATAAATTATTTAAATAGTGTACCTGCAAGTATTATGAAAAAATTTAATCAAGAAAGTGATAATATTTTAATTAATTTAATATATTCTAAATACAATGAAACTAAATATAATGTAAAAAGTGTCGATGAATTTCAGCATTCTGTTATAGAAAAAGAAATTCAAGGTAGTTATGTTATAAATGAAACTTTAATAAAGTTAAAGGAACTTGAAGAGATAGGCTTATTAAAAAATGATTTTTTTGTTTATATATCATATAATGATCAAGTTATTACAAGAACTAATAATTTTTATGGAGAAAATTTTAATTATTCTAATAAAAAATTATTTCTTTCAAATGATAATTATGAGAATGCTTTTATGTCTTTTGAAGTTGAAAATATTACAGGTAAAATTATTGGATTTAAAATACTTAAAGAGTATGTAGTATATAATAAAGATATTTTAAAAAATTATATTAATTATTTAGATTTAAATAGTGAAGACTGGATTTTTGAAAGTGATGAAATAGTTTCAAAATCAAAAAATATTAAGATAAAGATAGAAAATATAAATAATTTTATTTCTATTTCTTTAGTACCATATTCTTAAACTTTTTGTTTGTTTTGTTATATATATAGTGATAGAATAAAAATATAGGAAGTGGTTTTATGTCAAAAAGTATAAAGGGTGAATGGGTAAAGTATGAAGAGGAAGCTGGCAAATGGTTTTATGAAGGAGATACTTCTTATAAAAGATTATGTAGAGATTTAGAACCTCATAAACAAACTGGGTGGTCTTTAGACAGATTGTGTGATAATATTTATGGAGAATTTATTGATTGTCATGGTACACCATCAGGAGATATTTATGTTTATTATACTGTAAACGAGAAAACAGGATTAAAAAAACCTAAACTTTTACTGATAACTCATTTATGTGATGATAAAAAAATGTATGTTTCTGCTTGGGGCACTATAAGAAAAAATGGAAGAGTTAAAACTTATGCACCTAAAGCAAAATATTTAGGAATTATATTAGAAAAGTTTAATGAAATTAATGCTAAAGATTGGGTTATAGAGGAAACTACTGAGGCTTTACAGGAATATGAGGCTTTAGTTAAATTAGCAAAAGGGGGAATAAAAACTTCTTCTGATATTATAACTATTTATAGAAATTTTACTCGAACTGATACTAATTTGGCTAGAAGGCTTGTTAAAGGAAGAAATGTACGAGCAGATTATGAAGTATTAGATGAGAATCAAAAAGTAGAATTTGTTAAAGTTTTGTCTTGTATGAAACTTCAAAATTTAGAAGATTTAGAAAGTTTAACTATAAATGCAGAAACTATTGCGGATTTATGTGTAGTTAATAATGTAAGTGTGTTAAGAAATGCTGTAGCAGAAAAAGGCCTTATATGTTTAAAATTTGCTCCTATAGAATATAGGACTAGTAAAAGTGTTATGTTAGAAATGTTAAAAGATTTCGATATAAGATGGCAATATATTTTAGGCATTGATTATATAGGTAAAGAACTTTTAACTGATATAGATATTTTGCGCGCTTTAACGAGAACACAACCATTTGAGTTAAGAAGTATATTTGAAGAACTAACCAGACAAGGCAAAGATTACAACGAATTATTAATAGAAAAATTAAAGGATAGAAAATACGTATTACAAGTTTTAGATATGCATTTTAGAAATTGCATTAGTAATCCTTCTTATGTTAAAGAGAGATTTCTTCCCGCAGATGTTTTATGGTATATAGATATAGACATGCTAGATGGTGTAGAAGACGAAATATTATATGGACCATTTGCAACTCCTGAAGAAGAACAAATGAAATCTAAAACAGGTGAAGTAATAAAATTAGTTCGTAAAGAAATAAAAGATTTTAAAAGCTAACATTAAAAAATTTCATTGTTAAAAATAATATCATTATGATATAATTTTAGTAGGAGAAGAAGATATATGTTTAATGAAAATGAAATTAAAATTAAAATGGATAAGGTAATTGAAAATTTAGAAAGTAAGTTTACTACTGTTCGTGCTGGGAGAGCAAATCCTAATATTTTAAATGGTATTATGGTTGAATATTATGGAACTCCAACACCAATTCAAGGGCTTGCTACTATAAGTGTACCCGAAGCAAGACAATTAATGATTAAACCATTTGATAAAAGTTCTTTAAAAGATTTAGAAAGAGCGATTTATGCTGCTGAACTTGGTATGGCTCCAACTAATAATGGAGAAGTACTTATTCTAACTGTTCCAGAATTAACTGAAGAAACTAGAAAGAATTATGTTAAACAAGTTAAAGATATGGCAGAGGATGCCAGAATTGCATTAAGAAATGTTAGACAAGATGCAAATAATGGAATTAAAAAACAAGAATTTAGTGATGATGAAGAAAAAGTATATTTGGATCAAGTTCAAAAATTAATAGAAAAATATAATCAAATAGTTGAAGATAAATTTAAAGAAAAGGAAAAAGAATTATTAAGTATATAAAATAAGCTTTTAGGAAGTTTATTTTTTTTGAATTATATTACTATAATTATTTTAAATAGATGTATTTATAAAATTAAAAATTATAATTTAATTCTCAATTTTATGTAGCAATATTAGCTACATATTTTTGTAGACATTTACTAATTAGTATGATACGCTTTTTATAGGAGCAATTTAGTAACTAGGTGTTTGCCTACACTTCA
>CAOJDZ010000065.1 GCA_948433815.1 uncultured Clostridia bacterium | reverse complement strand
AAGTATTCTCGGAGGAACCGCTGGTTTAGTAGGTGGCGCTGTTGCTGGTGGTCTTGCTGGAGGAGTTGGTGGTGCTATTGTTGGTGCTGGATCTGGTATGTTAAGTGCAGGCTTAGGTGTTGCAGCTTCTAAAAATCTAGCTGCTGGAATGCAAACAGTTTTTTCTAGCATAGGTAATCAATATGGAACAGGTCGTCGTGTATCTCAATCAGGAGGATTATTTAATTATGCTAGAGGTACTTTTGATAATATGGCTGGAAGAAATATTAGATTAGATAATAAGTTTAATGATGCAAAAGATAAATTAGATAAGATGGATGCTTTTGAAAAAGCAGTGTTTGATGATTATTCTAAGGAAATAAATCCGCATACTGGTGCTAAGTTTGGAACTATTAATGATGATGCATCAGTAATAAAAGAACGCGGAGCTCTTGAAAAATTTAAGAAAGATTATGCTGAAGGTAAAATACCTACACTTACACCTACTGCAGCAGCGAGTGCTTTGGCGGCTTTAAATGCTAGAGTAAAAGTAGCAGAAGATAATTATAAAAAGAAGGCATTTAGTTGGTTTGAAACTACTCAAATGACTTATGATCCTAAAAAATATAGCACTCTATCTGAAAGCCAAAAAGCTCACCACGAATTAACTAGAGTTAATAAAAATAAACCTCTTACAGTTCCTACTGGCTCTGATTTAATGACTGAATTTACAACAGCTCGTTCTGCTGCTAAAGCTGATAAGAAGAGATTAGAGGCTGAAACACAAACAGACAGAGCTAAGAATGCAAGAGCTGCCTCTAAGAATGGAAAATAGAAAGGGAAAAAGAATATGAATAATTTGTATATAATTCCTGCTAATAGTAAAAAAGGACAATTAATATTTAATGTATTTAGGTCTATAGATTTAGTAGTGTTTTTAACAGGAGTAGGAGTTAGTTTGATTTTCTTTGTAGCTATTAGTGATAATTCGCTATTATCTACATTAATTAAACTATTTCCTATCTGTACTGGGGGATTCTTAGTAGTTCCAGTACCTAATTATCATAATGTTATGATGTTTATAAGAGATGTGTATTTGTTTTTTGTAAATAGAAGAGTTTATTTCTGGAAAGGTTGGTGTGTTAGAGATGAGTACAAAGAAGAATAAAATTAATGCTAAAAATCAAAAGTATGCAGAAAATTGGCTACCTATTAAATCTATTTTAAATGGTGCTATACAATTAGATGATGGTTTACAAGTTACTGGTGTAAAGATACAACCTAAAAATATCTTTATAATGGACTATGATAGTCAAAGAAATGTAATATATAATATGAGAAACTTTTATAATACTATTGATTATGAATTTTGGATTATATGTGCCGATAGGCCAGTTGACATAAATGTTTACTTGAGTCAATTACAACTTCTTTACAATAATGTACAAACTCCTGTTTTAAAGAAACTTGTTATGCAAGATATTAATAAAGCAAATTTATTTATGAGTAAAGAAGTAGGAGTTGCTGATACTGAATATTTTGTGTTGTTTAAAGAAAAAAGACCAGAAATAATTCAAAAGAGAATTCAAGGACTTATAAGTGGACTTGCTTCATGTGGGTTACAAGCTACTCAAACAAGTAATGATGATTTAAGAGTTTTACTTGAAGGTTTTCTAAATGATGGAAGTAGAACTGAGTTTGGGACGGTGATTAGCGAATGAATTTAAAGAGTCAATTAGCACCTAAAGGGCTAGAATTTAGAAGTGGGGATATGGTTATAAGTGGTAAATATTGTTGTTTTCTTACAATAATAAGCTATCCTAAAATGATTAATGAAGGATATTTAGCAAATTTAACTCAATATGCTGGGATTAAGATTATAATAAAGCATATACCAATTCAATTTTCTGTTCTTTCTAAAATGCTTAATAAAGAAATAGCTGATTTGAAAGTAAGATATCAAGAAGAACATGATAGAACTATTCAAGAAAGAATTAGACAAGATTATGAAAGTATAGAAAGTTTTATAAGTATGCTTACAGCTACTCAGGCAAGAATATTTGATTTTCAAATGCATGTAATGGTTACTGCTGATTCACAAGAAGAACTTGAAAATAAAAAAGTTCAAGTTAAAAACTATTTAGATGCTATGGGAATGAAAGGTACAGTTTTAAGATTTGAACAAGAAAAAATCTTGAAAAGTTGTTTGCCAATTTTCCCTTCTAATGATATTGAAGAAAGAGTTGGAACTCCAATTCCTAGTGTTACTATAAGTGCTATGTATCCATTTGTATTTGATAGTATAAAAGACCCTGGACTTTCGTGTTTGCTTGGAGTTGATTTCTCTGGAGGTATAATATTATTTAATCAATTCTTATATCAAATTAAGAAAGAGTTTAATAGAAATAATGCTAATATGATAATGTTAGGTACCTCTGGTAGTGGTAAATCAACAGCGGCTAAAATATTATTAAGGGCTAATATTAGGAATGGTCATAAGATTATAGCAATAGATCCTGAAGGAGAGTTAGGAGAAATGACTCGTCTATATGGGGGAGACTTTATAGATTTAGGTCGTGGTGGAGAATATGGTATGATAAATCCACTTGAAGTTATAGTAGATGCGGATCAAGAAGAAATAGCACAAGGTTTAGGTTACACTATATTAACAAGAACTTTACAAACTTTAAAAGCATTTATGAAATATTATAGTCCTGATATAGAAGAAGATGTTTTGACTTTATTTAGTGAAGTAGTACAAGATACATATAAAAGATATAAAATAGATTATGAAACTGACTTTACAAAATTTACTAGTGAAGATTATCCAACATTTGACGATGTTTATGCGACAATAAAGGGTAGACTTATTTCAATGACTGAAAAGACTCATGAAAGAGAAATAATGGAAAAACTTGAACTTAAGATTAGACCACTTACTAAAGAGTTAAGATATTACTTTACAGGACATACTACAGTAGAACCAGACAGTGACTTTATAGTATTTAATATTCGTGAACTTATGAATAGTGATGCTAATATTAGAAATGCACTTTTCTTTAATATTTTAAAACATGCATGGGGACTTTGTTTAGATAAAGATACTAATACTATTCTTATGGTAGATGAAGCTCATACATTACTTGCTGACAGAAATACTTTGGGTGCAGAATTTTTAGCACAAGTTCAAAGAAGAAGCAGAAAATATAATACTGGTACAATTATCATTACACAACAACCTACAGATTTTGCTAGTCCAGAAGTTATTATTCATGGTAAAGCGATTTTTGATAATGCTGCTTATTATTTAGTAATGGGACTTAAGAAACAAGCTGTAGAAGATTTAAGTAAATTAGTTGATTTGAATGATCAAGAAAGAGAATCTATTAAGAGATATAATCAGGGTGAAGCTTTGTTTATATGCGGTTCTAGGAGAATGAGAATAAATATTATAGCTACACAAGAAGAATTAGATTCATTTGGTAGTGGTGGAGGACTATAATATACAGGTGGTATAGATGGAGAATGAAAAAAATTTGAAACAACCAACTAAAAACAAACAAAGTGGTTCACAGATGAATTCTGTGAGCCGTTTTGGCAATTCTCCCTCTAATAAACAAGAAGCAAAAGATATAAAAAGTAAGTTAGAAGGAACAAAAAGTAGGAACTTACAACAAAATACTAATCCTGTATCGTTAGAAGGAGGAAATCCTTCATCATTAGGTAATCCTTCAGGCTTAGAAAATAGTCCTAATACCTCAGGAAAAAAGGCTTCAACATCATTAGAAGGTAGTAAAGGTGAGAATAATAAAAGTTTATCTAATGATAAAAAAACAGAAACTCAGTCATCGAATACTAGTGCAGGAAAAAAGAAAAGCACTTTAGGTGGTCTAGGAAGTATGGCTGCTAATACAGCTTTAAATACAGCTGCTAATAATAATGAAGCGGTTGCTAAAACTGTTAATACAGTAAGAGCAACCAATATGGCTCTTAAAGTAGCAAAACGGTTAATAACCTTTTTCTCTACTCCAATAGGTTGGATAGTTGGATTTATTATTGTGCTACTTGTGATTATAGGATTTATTATTATTTTTCCAAATTTAATTGTAAGTGGTATAGGAATGAAATTTGGATTAACAGGAGAAGAGACTTTAGAAATTTTTAATGAAAAATATGAAGAAGGAATGTCTAGAGAAGATATAGACTCTGAAGTTGCTAATTTGGATGATCAAATGTGTAAGGAAGGTATATTTACAGGTCTTAAACATATTTTTGGAATTTGGAATTTAGAAAATTCGTGTGAGTTAGTTCACTATGTAAAAAAAATAATTGAAGATAAACAAAGAGATACAGGAATTACTACAATTTCACCTGGTTATTTTATGTCAGCGCTTTACTATTCATTTGATACTCAAAATTTTGATGAAAATGGAAAACATTTTATAAAACCTAGTGATTACTTAGGTACAGATGCTACTCAGGAAGATGAAGGATTAGTTAACGATTTAGATGCTATTACTACTTTGATGGCTGTTAAATTATATAATAAAGATACTTTAAATACTTTGTTAGATAAATATATTTTTCATGAATATTATACTTATTGGATTTGGACTTATTTTCCACCAGTTAATCCTGGAGATACAGGATATTGGGATTGTGTAAGTCATCAAAAAAATGATTATAATGTTGATGAACAAAGATTAAAATTATATCTTCGTTATGGAGAAGATATTAGTAATGCATATGTTTATGAAACTAATCAAGTGGGTGCTTATAATAGTACAAGCAGTCAATGTTTAGATAAACTTACATTTAATAAGCCTGATTTAAGTAAATATGATATACAAGCAGATGTTGAAACTAATGAAGATGATAATGCAAAAATAACTATTGGTTCAGGAAGTAATTTTTCATCTTTTGGAAGTAAATCTTTTAAAAGTGGAACATATGGCTATGATAGTGGATTTATTTTTACTACATATCCTAGGTATGATGAAAAATATACTATTAGTGGTTTTGTTACATATGATTTTATGGTAGATAAAGATATAGAAAAAATTATTGATAATATATCATCAAGGCAAGATTATATCAATT
>CAOJDZ010000064.1 GCA_948433815.1 uncultured Clostridia bacterium | reverse complement strand
CCGTATCTAGATCATTTAAAAACTCAGAAGGTAAATATGATACTGATTTTATTAAATGTACACTGTGGAATGTAGTCGCTGAACATACTTGTGAATATTGTAAAAAAGGTGATGTAATTGGTGTAAAAGGAAGAATTCAAACAAATTCTTACGAAAAAGACGGAGTAGTACAATATAGTACTGAAGTCATCGCAGAAAAAGTGACATTTCTATCATCTGAAGGAAAAAAAGAAGCAGAACCTGTAGAAGATTAACTTTCTGCTTTCCTACTCTCATCTTTTAATAAAATAAAAAATATTGTATAATTAAAATATAAACTAGAAATAATTTAACCATAAAGGTGGGAGTATGAAAATAGAAAGTATAATAGAAAAATTAAATAATAAAGAGAAACTAACTAAAGAAGAAATAGACTACACAGTAGTAAATTATACAAACGGATTAATAAATGACGAAAAAATGGGAGAATTCTTAAAAATAGTAAAAGAAAATGGGTTATCTTACGAAGAAACATTTTACTTAACCGAATCTATGATAAATACAGGAGAAATATTAGATTTAAGTAACATAGAAAAAACAGTCGTAGATAAACATTCAACAGGTGGAGTAGGAGATAAAGTATCTCTTTTAGTAGGACCTATTGTCGCTGCATGCAATTTAGGTGTCGCAAAAATGAGTGGAAGAAGTCTTGGTTTTACTGGTGGAACCATAGATAAACTAGAAAGTATACCAGGGTTTAATATAAATTTAGAAAACGAGGACTTTGAACGTATTGTTAATGAACATGGCATATGCATAATAAGTGCTACAAAAAATCTAGCTCCAGCAGATAAAAAAATATACGCCCTAAGAGATGAAATAAATGCGGTTGAATCTATTCCATTAATCGCTAGTAGCATAATGAGTAAAAAAATCGCAAGTGGAGCAAAATTTATTGTTATTGACCTAAAAGTTGGAGAAGGGGCTTTTATGAAAAACATAGAAGAAGCAAGTTCTCTAGCAGAATATATGATTAAAATAGGTAGTTACTTTAAAAGAAAAGTTGTATGTGTATTAACAGACATGAATAGTCCATTAGGTTTTACAGTTGGAAATGGAATAGAAGTCAAAGAAGCAGAAGAATTCTTTAATGGAAAAAGAGAAAAAAGACTTGAAAAATTAGTAATAGAATTATCTTCTCATATGGTTTCAATTGGAAAAAATATTAAATTAGAAGATGCAAGAAGAGAAGTAATTAATTCTTTAAATAATAGTTCTGCTAAAAACAAATTTTATGAATGGATAAGCGCACAAAATGGAAACCTAGGGAAATTATCTTTGGCCAAAAACAAATTAACATTTCTAGCCCCAAAAGACGGATACATAACAAAAATAGACCCACTAAAAACTGCAAAACTATTATATGATTTAGGTGCTGGAAGACTAAAAAAAGAAGATAAGATAGACTTAGAGGTAGGAATAGAATTTATTCACACACTTTATGAAAAAGTAGAAGAAAACACGCCACTTATTAACATATATTTTAATAAAAAAATAGAAAATCTAGAAGAAAGAGTCAAAGAATTAATAAAAATTGAAAGTATTTTAAAAGACGAAAAGGACATAATAATTAGTGTTATAAAGTAAAGGAGAAATATGAAAAAGATATACACTTTATTAATACTATTAATATCCTTTTTTTCTTTTGAAAAAAATTTTTATGCTTTAACAAATATATCTATAAATAACAATAAACTTATCCCAGAATTTAATATTAACACTAAAATATATAATGTATATGTAAGTAGCAAAACAGAAATAATTACTATAAATGTGGCTGGTGAAGAAGGAGAGATAATTACTGGTAATGGAAGTAAAAGTCTAAAAAAAGGCCTTAATGAAATAGAAATAGTTTCCTACAAAAATAATGACGAAAAAGAAACTTACATATTAAATATTTACCGTGGTGAAGTAAAAAATGACAAAAGTGAAGCAACGCTAAAAAATTTATATGTTGAAGGTTATGAAATAGATTTTGACAGTAATACATTTTCTTATTTTATAGATGGAAAAGTAACTGATAAAAGAGCCTATATTAATTATGAAACTACAAGTCCCACTTCAACAGTAAAAGTTACAGGAGATATAAACTTAAATAAAACTAAAAATATAATAAAATTAAGTGTAACAAGCGAAAATAAAAAAGTTACTAACACATATAAAGTTACAATCTATAAAGAAATAGAAGAAACTGAAAAAATAGAAAAAAAGACTAGCATATTTGATGGAAAAGATTTTAACTCTTATGAATTAAAACTTATAATCGCTGCGATTATAGTTGTTATATTAATAATATTAAGTATTCTATTTTACTTTCTATTCATAAGAAAAAATAAACAATATTATGTAAAAATAAAAACTATAAACTTAAAAAAATTAAAAAGAAAAAACTGAAAAATTTCAGTTTAATATGAACCCTTATATTTTACCATATATTCTTCATATGTTATTCCTTCATTCTTAATTAAAGTAGCTGCTTCTATGCCTACATACCTATAATGCCAAGGCTCATAATCATAACCAGTCATATATATTTTATCACTAGGATATCTTAATATAAATCCGTATTTATGAGCATTTTCTTTTAACCACTTAAATTGATCTGTATTTTCGAAAGCTTTACTTAAAGTTCCATCTTTACTTACATCAATCGCAAGTCCAGTTTGATGTTCAGAATGTCCTGGTCTCGCAGAATAAGTATCAGCCTGTTCTTTACCATCTCTAGAAACATAATCATTATAAAGTGAACTTTGTAAATCATAACTTCTATATCCACTTTGTGCTTGTAAATATAATCCAGCATTCTTAATATCATCTAACATTTTTATAAGAGCTTCTCCAGCTTCTTTTTTCATTCTTTGACCATTTCCTACATTAATTAAATCACTAGGTACATAATCTTTAGAAAGAGCATAATATTTATTTACTATAACAAAAGGATCATCTTGATCTTGAACATTAGTAATATTAGTATAAAAATCTTTATCTATTCTTGTATTAACTCTCATAACAACTTCATTAATATCGTACTCTGAATTTTTTATAAGTTCTTCATATCTATCTATATTCTCTATATGAAAATACTTAACTTCTGATAACTCTACTAAATTATCATATTTTTTATCTATATTATTAACAATTTCTTCATTTAAGTTTACAGTAATTTTTTCAGCCTCACTTTCTGTATAACCAAGACTTTTTAACTTTTTAACAAGTTTATTCTCATATTTAGTGTCAACTTCATTAGGCTTATCTTTGTCCCCACTAAAATAGTTATATAAATAATAAGTGCTATAACCTAAAAGTCCTATAACTATAAGAAGCAATATTAAATTTCCAAAATTAATTTTAACTTTTTTTCTTTTCATAACATCACCTTATATTTAATTATATCACTAAATACATCTAATATATCTTAAAAATTTTATATAGTATTATTTTATTGTAAACGAATATTATTTTAGTGGAGTGTGTATATGAAAAAAATAGTTTTAATTTTAATTATGATGTTTTCTTTAACTATTTACTTACAAGCAGAAGAAACAAATGTAGAAAATAATACTTTAGAAACAGAAGAAACAAAAATAGAAGAAGAAAAAAAGGAAGAAGGAGAAGAAACTGCAATTAATTTAAAAAGTCAAAGTGGAATTATAATGGAAGCATCTACAAAAAAAGTTTTATTAGAAAAGTCTAGTCATGAACATCTAGCTCCAGCATCTATGACAAAAATAATGACGATGCTGTTAATAATGGAAGAACTAAATAAAGGAAATATTAAACTAGAAGATGAAGTTATTATAAGTGCTAATGCTGCAAATATGGGAGGAAGTCAAGTATATTTAGAGGCAAATACAAAAGCAACAGTAAAAGAATTATTAACTTCTATTGGTATCGCAAGTGCAAATGATGCTGCTGTAGCTATGGCTGAAAAGATAGGTGGCTCAGAAGATAATTTTGTTAACATGATGAATAAACGAGCGAAAGAGTTAGGTTGTGTTGATACACATTTTTCTAACCCACATGGATTAGATGAGGATGATCACTATAGTTCCGCTTATGATATGGCTTTAATAGCCGCTGAATTACTTAAATATGAAGACATATTAGAAATAACGAAGACTTATGAAACAACGCTAACGCATCAAAATGGAAAAAGTATATGGCTAGTAAATACGAACTCTTTAATTAGGTTCTATTCAGGTTTAGATGGACTAAAAACAGGATACACTGAAAAAGCAGGATATTGTCTAACAGGAACAATGAAAAGAAATGATATGAGATTAATAACAGTAGTAATGCACGCTAATGAAAAAGAAGACAGAAATACTGATACTATTAACATGATGGAATATGCTTACAGTATGTTTTATAAAGATATTCTTATAAATAAAGATAAAAGTCTTGGAGAAATGTTTATAGACAACAGTAAAGAAAGAAAAATAAAGTATTATTTAGAAGAAGACGCCAATATAGTGTTAGGAAAAGATCAAGATAAAGTAAAGTATAAATATAATATAGAACTTAATGAAGTAAAAGCCCCACTAAAAAAAGGAGATAAAGTAGGAAAGTTAACAATGATCGCAGAAAATGAAGAAAAAGAATACAACTTAATAGTTAAAGAAGATGTTGAAGAAAGTGGATATTTTAATAGAATGCTTAACTATTTTAAAGATATTATAAGCGGAAATGTAAACGTTATTAACGTCTAGTGTACATAGCCTTTACCATATAAAAAGTTTATCATATTATATATTAGGAACAGAAGTTCCTAGATAAGAGGTTTTAAATATGAAAAATGTATACAATAAAGTTGTAAATAGAATTAAAGATTTTAAATTAAAAAAATAAATATTTATAAAAATCATTAAGAAAAATAACTTAATGATTTTTTGTTTTAAAAAGTTTTCAAAGTCCGCTTTGTAATTAAGCAACCTTATAAAAAAAACATAAAATAAAAATGAAAGGAGAGAAAATGAATAATTCATATCAAAGAGCACTATGCAAAGTAGAAGAATATCAAAGAAATAATTTTAATAGTGGTTGTTGTTGTGTTGGAACCCCAGGACCAACCGGTCCAACG
>CAOJDZ010000063.1 GCA_948433815.1 uncultured Clostridia bacterium | reverse complement strand
CAAAAGATCTTAATGTAGGAGGAATAGAAAAATCATTAGTCAATCTACTGAATAAATTAGTTGGTTTTTATGAAGTAACTTTAGTATTGGAAAAAAATGAAGGGCTTTATAAAAAAGATTTATCTAAAAAAGTAATAATAATAGAAGAAAAAGTATCTGAACTAAAAATAAAGCCTTTAAGAAAAGGGATTAATTTTACAAGAAGATTAATCTTTACTTTAAAACACAGAAATAAATATGATTTTTCATGTGCTTACACAACCTATTTATATTCTGCTATAAAATTATCTTTAATAACAAGTAAAAACAATTCTAGATATGTGTATTCTGATTATAAAATTTTATATAAAGAAAAAGAATTTAGACAATTTTTTGATTCAAGAAAAATAACAGAGTTTAATAAAATATTATTTGTATCAAATGAAAGTAGAAAAAATTTTTGTAAATATTATAAAGATTTAAAAGATAAAACATTAGTAATAAATAATATAATAAATACTGAAGAAATAATTAAGAAAAGTAAAGAAAAAGCAGATGTAAATAAATCTAAAGATGATATAACTTTTATGTTTTTAGGAAGATTAGATGAAGAATCAAAAAAACTATCAAGATTATTAGAATGTTTTAAGATATTAACAAAGAAACATAAAAATTACAAGTTATGGATAGTTGGCGATGGAGAAGAATACAAAAACTGTGAAAATTTTATAAAAGAAAATAAACTTGAAGAGAATATAACCTTATTTGGAGTTCAAAGTAATCCCTATAAATACTTAAAAAAGGCAGACTATTTAATACTTACATCTGATTATGAAGGTTTTCCAGTAGTATTTAACGAAGCAAATATTTTAGGTAAAATAGTTTTTACAACTATTAAAGTTTCAGATGACTATTATAACTTAACTGATGGATATGGTTTTCTAATACCTAAAGAAGTAAATTTAATGGCAAAGAATATAGAACAAATAATTAAAACAAACCCTAAAGTTAAAAAAATAGACTATAAAAAATTAAACTCTAAAAGAGTAGACGACATTAGAAAGGTTATAGAAAATGAAATTTAGTATAATTATTCCAATTTATAATACAGAGAAATATATTGAAAGATGTATAAATAGTGTATTAAATCAAACATATGATAAACATGAAATAATATTAATAAACGACGGTTCAACTGATAATAGTCAAGAAATAATTAAAAAATATAAAAATAATAAAAAAATCAAAATAATTAATCAAAAAAATCATGGCTTAAGTTATTCAAGAAACATTGGGATAAAAGAAGCAACAGGAGACTATATCTTATTTTTAGATAGTGATGATTTTTATGAAAACGATATACTAGAAACACTAAAAAATAATATAAAAGATGAAAATATAATGAAATTTGGATATAAAGATTTAAAAGAAAACAAAAGGACAGAAGCAAAAACAATTAAGTTTAAAAATTATGTTGGCAAATTTGCATTAAAGCATTTTATTGAATCAAAAATTGTATTTGAAATGGCCTGGATGTATGCGTTTAAAACGGACTACATGAAAAAACATGAATTCACCGTGGGAAAATATCATGAAGATTTTGGGCTTATTCCTTTAATGATATTTAACAGTAAAAAAGTTACTTCTATTAATTATTATGGTTATATTTATAATAGAGACAATGAAACAAGTATAACATCTTTCACTAACATGGAAAAAGAATACAAGAAAGCGTGTGATACATTATATTTCTTCAAAGAAGTTAAAAATAAATATGATGATAGATATCTGCTTAGCTTTTATAGCACAGGATGTATAAATAGAATAAAGAACTTAAAAGGAAAATATAAAAAAGATTATTTAAAAGAATTAAAAAAAGAAAAAATTTATAACTATATATTAGATAATAACATAAAAAGAAAAATAAAAAAATTATTATTAAAAATATATTTTATATTTAAATAAGGTGAAGTTATGAAAAAGATATTAGAATTATATAAAAAGCATAATGAGATAATTAATTATCTAATAGTCGGTGTATTAACTACCATTGTAAGTTTAGTAACAAAATGGGGACTATTATTTACTGTACTAGATGCAAGCATTGCTTTAGAACTACAAATCGCAGTAATTATATCTTGGGTTCTAGCAGTTATTTTTGCATATATTACAAATAGAATTTTTGTCTTTAAAAGTAAAAATAAAAACATAATAAAAGAAATAATTAGTTTCTTTAGTTCAAGACTAATTACATTAGGAATGGAAATGATTATAATGTGGTTCTTTGCGACATTATTAAAATTAAATAGTGACACATGGGTATTAATATGGACTTTAGTAGTACAAGTTATAGTAACTGTAGCTAATTATATATTTAGTAAATTATTAGTATTTAAAAATAAATAATAATATAAATAAAATATCAGAATTTTCTCTATTATTTTGGAACAACCTAGCCCTTTTATTAATTTCATTCTTGTTTATTAAATTTTCAGCCCCCACCACAAAAACTATTCACAAATATGTTTCCTTCTAAAACTATACTAGCATAACCAAGTATGAAAGCCACCAAAAAACCTTAATTAAAACTATAATTAATTCTAGACCCATGGTATAATATAAGACAAAAGAGGTGCGTATGAAAAAAATAACAATTCTTTCACTACATCTAGGAGTAGGCGGAATAGAAAAATACATATCTAGTTTAACAAAATTATTAGAGAGTGATTATGAAATAGAACTAATAATAACTTACAAATTAAAAGAAATACCCGCATTTCCATTTAGTGATAAAATAAAAATTACTTACCTTATTAATGAAGGACCTAATAGAGATGAAGTTAAAAGAGCCCTTAAAAGAAAAAAATTCTTTAAACTAGGACTAGAACTTTTAAAAAGTATAAAAATATTAACACTAAAAAGACAAAGAACTAAAAAAGCAATAAAAAATATAGACACTGACTTTATAATAACAACAAGAACATATGAAACAAAACTTGTAAACAAAATATTAAAAAATAAAGATATAAGAAAAATCGCGACTGACCATAATTACCCTACAAAAAAATATAAAAAACAATTAATAAAAAGCATAAGTAATTTTGATAAATTAATAGTTGTAAATAAAGAAATAGAAAACATATATAGAGAAGAAATAGGCGATAAAGTAACTTGTATTAACAATTTTATAGATGAATTGAGTAAAGAACATAGTGAACTAAAAGAGAAAAAATTAGTCGCTGTAGGAAGATTTTCTCCTGAAAAAGGATTCATAGATTTAATAGATATTATGTCATTAATAGTAAAAAAAGATAAAGACGTTAAACTAACAATAATAGGTGATGGACCAGAAAAAGAAAAAATTATATCTAAAATAAAATCATTAGAACTTGAAAGTAACATAACTTTAACTGGTTTCTTAAATGTAAGAGAAATCGCTGCTGAAGAATTGAATTCAAGTGCATATGTTATGACAAGTTTTATGGAATCATTTGGAATAGTTTTATTAGAAGCAATGGATAAAGGTCTTCCTTGCATCGCATTTGACACAGCTTCAGGGGCAAGAGAATTATTAAGTGATGGAACTGGAATACTAATAGAAAATAGAAACAAAGAGCTATTCGCAAATACGGTATTAGACTTATTGAATAATAAAAAAGATTTAAAAAAATATAGTGAAGCATCTTTAAAAAAAGTTCAAGAATTCACAGCCAAAGAAATAAAGAAAAGTTGGTTAGACTTGCTTGAAGATGTAAGCAAAAAATCATATAAAAAAGTCATGTTTATATCTTCTACTGGAGGACACTTTAATGAACTTTTAATGCTAAAAACTATGTTTAAAAAATACAACTACCAAATAATAACAGAAAAAACAGAAACAAATAAAAATCTTAAAAAAACTTATGGAAAACGTAACATAAAATTCTTATTATATGGAACAAGAAAACATATAGTAACTTACCCATTCAAACTATTTATTAACTGTTTTAAAAGCCTTTACTTTTACTTAAAATTTAAACCTAAATATATAGTAACAACAGGTGCTCATACCGCTGGACCTATGTGTTGCATAGGTAAAATATTTGGAAGTAAAATAATATATATAGAAACATTCGCAAATAGCCACAGCAAAACAGTAACAGGCAGCATAATATATAAATTCGCAGACCTATTTATAGTACAGTGGGAAAGCATGTTAGACGTATATGAAGATGCAACTTATGGAGGGTGGATATATTGATATTTGTAACAGTAGGAACTCAAGACGTTCCATTCGATAGACTATTAAAAGCAGTAGAAAAACAAATAAAAAATGGTAACATCAAAGAAGAAGTAATAGTACAATGTGGAAAAACAAAATTTAAATCTAAGAACATGAAATTTATAAATTTTCTAGAATTAGAAGAATTTAATAAACTAATAAAAAAAGCAAACTTAATAATATGTCATGGTGGAGTAGGTTCAATTTTAGATGGACTTAAAAATAACAAAGTAGTTATCGCCTGCCCAAGACTAGCAAAATACAAAGAGCACAATAACGATCATCAACTTGAAATAATTAACAAATTTAGTAATGATGGATATATAATACCTCTTAAAGACCCTAATAAATTAGATATTGCATTAGAACAAGCACTAATATTTAGACCAAAAAAATATAAAAGCAATACTAATAACATGATAAAAATAATAGAAGATTTTATAGATAATAACTAAACGGACTTAAAAATCCGTTTTTTATCTTATAGGAAATTTCATCATAAGAATAAAACTTATTATGAAACCTTTGTGAAATAATAAAAATATAGTTGACTGCAGAACATACGTTTGCTATAGTTTAATTACAGTAAAGGAGGAATTTGGTTATGTTAGTAAATAAAGCTTATAAGTTTAGAATGTATTCAACTTTTTCTCAGAAAGTATTAATAAATAAGACATTTGGCTGCAGTAGACTAATTTTTAATAAAATGTTAGATAAAAAACTAGAAGATCCAAGTATTACAAGATTCGATATGAATAAATTAATACTTCATTAAAAGAAGAGTTTTCATTTTTAAGTGAAGTAGATAGTTGTAGTTTAAGATCTAGTATATTTAATTTAGAAGAAGGTTTTAAAAGATACTATAAAAAACTAGGAGGAA
>CAOJDZ010000062.1 GCA_948433815.1 uncultured Clostridia bacterium | reverse complement strand
TAATTATAGATTAGAAAACAATTTAACTGAAGGAATAACTTTAGAAAAGTTAGAAGAGCTAAAAAATAAGTTTTTGGCTGAGAAATTAGGAGAAGAGAGAGAATCTGTTAGTGATAGAGACGTAGCTAGTAAAAAATTAGTTACTCAAGAAGGAAAATAATTATAAATTTGGGGGTTGTTATGAATTTTAAAAATGAAATGAAAAAATTAAGTGAAAGGTGTTCTTTGTCCGTTCAAGAATTATCTAAATTTGGGTATTTTTTGAAAGGTTATTCTACTTTTGATAGAAATGATATTATGAATGCAATTCGTGAAATTATTTCTTCGATTGAGGGTGTGGAATTTGAAGTTAAAGAATTTAGGGTACCAAGGGATTATCAAGAATTTTTGTATTGTGCTTTAGTTCAACAGGGAGATTTTAATAACGGATTAGATATAAGAACTTTAGAGGAACAGAAAAAAGCATTGGTTTTTGATATAACAGAAAGTGTTTTTTCAGAGACAATATCGTTTTATAGTTTGAATCATCAAAGTATGAGATTTACTTCTCCAGTAAGATTTGATAATTTTCCCTATTTAGAAGAATTTATTGATGAAGTTATAGCATATAAAATTGAAAATAATGCAAGTAGAATATCTAGGGAAGAGTTAGACAGATTAAAAAGTAGATTCTTAATTAGAAAAACAAAAGTAGGAAATACATTTATTTGCGAAACTAAAAATTCTAAGAGCATAACTGGAAGAAAGTTAAGGCTTAGAAAACTAGGAGAATAAATATAGACTTTATTTTTATAGATATGCTAAAATGTAGTTTTTTAGAAATGAAATGATAAAATTCAGTATAGTGGTAATAAATAGTTAGAGAAGTAGGGTGGTTTATAAATGAGGTTTAAAGATGATATGTCGAGATTAAATAGTGAATATTCTAAAGTATTAGGTGAAATGTTTGCATATAACAAAGTCTTACAAAGATATTCAACGTTTAACAGAAGAGATATTTTGCGTGTTTTAAGTAGCATAGCATCGTCTATAGAAGGAGTGAGTTTTTCATATATTGTTAAGTATTCACATAAAGATTATTTTAATAATGAATTTGATTTTTCGGTATTAGTTGAATCAAGTGCATTTGATAAAAGGGGATTTATTACAGATATAGGAACTTTAGAAAAATTAAGGAAGGTATTATTTATACCGTTTAAAGAATTTAGTCCTTCTGATTTATGTTTTTATGAATGAAATTATCAAAATCATGAATTTGGTTCTCCGGTTAATTTTGAGAGATTTCCTTATTTAGGAGAATTTATAGATGAAGTAGTAGTATATAGAATTCAGCATAAATTAGAAAAGGTATCGTTTGAAGAATTGGATAGATTAAAGCGAAAATTTTTGATGAAGAAGTTATGTCAAAAACGTAAAAGTTACGATCAACAAATAAATGAGTTAAAAGATGGATTGCATAATAAAAAAATTGGTATAAGAAGATTAATAATTCCATTACCAAGTAAAAAAGGCGAATAAGTATAGACTTTATTTTTAAATATATGTTATAATGTAGTTGTTTTTAGAAATGCGATGATAAAATTGAGTAAAATAAATTTATAATTTAGAGAATTCTTGGTTGGTGGAAAAGAATATATAGATTATTTGAATATGGATTTTGGAGCAAAGTATACGTGGTTTGTGCGTTAAACAGAAAAGAAGCGTGATTAACACGAATTAAGGTGGTACCGCTGGGGTTTTCCTAGTCCTTTGATTCGTGTTTTTATTTTTGAAAGGAAAAGTGAGATTATGAAAAAGTTTTATATTACTACACCTATTTATTATCCTAGTGCAGATTTTCATATTGGACATTGTTATACGACTATAATTGCAGATGCTATTGCTAGATATAAGAGATTAACGGGATATGATGTGTTTTTTCAAACTGGCACAGATGAACATGGTGAAAAGATTGAGAAAAAGGCTATGGAGGCTGGAGTTACTCCTAAGGAATTTGTTGATAAAATAATAGAAAATTCAAAAGATTTATGGAAATCACTTGATATTTCTTATGATTATTTTATTAGAACTACTGATAAAAAACATGAAGAGGCGGTACAAAAAATATTTAAAAAATTATATGATCAAGGAGATATTTATAAAGGAGAATATAAAGGGTTATATTGTGTTCCTTGTGAATCTTTTTGGACAGATAGTCAGTTGGTTGATGGAAAGTGTCCTGATTGTGGTAGAGAAGTAAAGGAGGTAAGTGAAGAATCATATTTTTTTAAATTATCAAAATATCAAGATCGATTAGTTAAATTTTATGATGATAATCCTAATTTTATTTTGCCTTTGTCTCGTAAAAATGAAATGATAAATAATTTTATAAAGCCAGGATTGGAAGATTTATGTGTGTCTAGAACTTCGTTTAAATGGGGGATTCCAGTTTCTTTTGATGAAAAACATGTAGTGTATGTTTGGATTGATGCCTTATCTAATTATATCACTTCTTTAGGATATCCTGATGAATCAAGCGAAGAGTTTAAAAAATATTGGCCAGCAGATTTGCATTTAGTAGGTAAAGAGATAGTTAGGTTTCATACTATAATTTGGCCTATTATGTTAATGGCGTTAGATTTACCACTTCCACATCAAGTTTTTGGTCATGGATGGTTAATTATTGATGGAGGAAAAATTAGTAAAAGTTTAGGAAATTATAAAGATCCTAGAGAATATATTAATTCCTATGGTGTAGATGCTGTTAGATATTACGCATTAAGAGAAGTGCCTTTTGGAAGTGATGGTAATTTTAGTGAGGAAGCGCTTATTAGCAGAATTAATACTGATCTTGCTAATATTTTGGGTAATTTAGTTAATAGAACGATTAGCATGATTCATAAATATTTTGACGGAACTTTAATAAATAATGATAAAACTGAAGATATTGATAGAGATCTAGTTGACAGTGTTTTAGATTTGAAGAATAAAGTAGAAGATAAGATGAACGGTTTAAAAATAAATGAAGCCATTATAGAGATAATGGAAGTATTAAAGAAGTGTAATAAGTATATTGATGATACAACACCTTGGATTTTAGCGAAAGATGAAACTAAAAAAGAGAGATTATCTACTGTTTTATATAATATTTTAGAAAGTGTTAGAATTTGTGCGATTTTACTTAGTCCATTTATTCCAACAACATCAAGTAAAATACTAAATCAAATTAATACTAAAAAAGTTTCTTATGATAGTACTGCTAATTTTGGTGCTTTAGAATTGGGAATTCTTTTAAATAAGCCAGAGATTTTATTTGCAAGAATAGATATGGATAGTAAAAAATAGAATAAAAGCCAGTAATATGGTTATAACTTTATTGAATAAATTTAATAATGGCCTTATTACGTAAAAAATAGTGTCAAATGGGCACTATTTTTGTCGAATTTGTAGAAATGAAAAATTAGTAGTGATAGACTTATATTCGTGATTGTTATGAAAATGAGAATATGTGATTTCAGCAGTACAGAGTTTAAAGACGCAGTAAAAATGTGTTTAGCAGCAAGTTTTGTGCTAGCATATTTCATTTATATGGGAATAACTCATCTTTATGATGTTATTTTCGCAGTATCATTTGTAGTATTAATTTTTAGATATTTTTCGGTTGAAGATTAATGGGAGTGGTTTTATGTTTATAGATACTCATTGTCATATTAAGAAAGATGAGGCTAATCTATATGTTTCTAATGCGGTAGATGCTAATGTTCAAATTCTTATAAATGCTAGTGAAGATTTGGCATCTAGTTTAGAAAATATTTCTATATCAGAAGAGTTTTCTAATGTTTATGCTTGTGTTGGAGTTCATCCTAATAATGTTCAAGGGTTTAATGAAGAATCTTTAAAAGATTTTGAATTATTGATAAAGAAAAAGCAAGTAAAAGCAATAGGAGAAATTGGTTTAGATTATTATTACACTAAAGAAGATAGAGAATTACAAATTAAAGTATTTCGTACTTTTTTAAAAATGGCAGAAGAAAATAATTTACCAGTAGTTATACATTCAAGGGAAGCAACACAAGATACTATAAATATTTTAAAAGAGTATAAAGTTACTGGAGTTATACACTGCTTTAGTGGAAGCTTAGAGACAGCAAAAGAATATATTAAAATGGGATTTTCTTTAGGTGTAGGTGGAGTTTTGACTTTTAAAAATTCTAGGTTATTTGAAGTAATTAAGGATATACCTCTTGAATATATTGTATTAGAGACAGATTCTCCATTTTTAACCCCAGAACCATATAGAAAATATAAGAATGAGAGTAAATATATTCCTGTAATCGCGGAAAGTTTAGCTAATTTTAAAGGAGTTTCTGTTAAAGAAGTAATGGAAGTTACTACTAAAAATGCTAGACGTATTTTTGACATTTAAGAGTAGTTTTGATATAATTAAAACGTTAATGATTAAGTGGGAGAGTGTAACAAGTGAAAAAATACAAACCGAAAAAGTGGTTTATATATACTAGGTTATTTGTTGTCTTCGTGATTATTTTTGCTTTGGGACGAACTACTAATGTCGTTTACAATGTAATCGAGGCTTCTGATCAAAATGAAAAGAAAGCTTTAGATTTGGCAGTTATTGAAGACAATAAAGCAGAGATATATTATGAAGAGAATCCTGTTCTTGCTAAATACTTAAATTTACCTGAAAAAGGATTTAATGTGACTAATACGAATAAAAAATATGAATTATCACCAGCAGATTTCACATTATTAGTTGCGGTTATTTCAAGTGAAAGTAGTAAACAAATTGATGATATTTTGGCAGTTACTAGTGTAATACTAAATAGATGTGATGGAAGTGGTAAAACTCCAGTTCAAATTATAACTGCGCCAGGACAATTTTCTGGATATTTAGATGGATATTATTTAAGATATTTAAATGCTGATGGAAGTTTGACGGCTAATACTGCTTTGGTACAAGAAGTTGTAACTGATGCATTAAATGGAATTAGAAATAATAGTTATTATAGTTTTAGATCATGGAATTCATATTCTTATAGTGATAATTATGTATCAGAGCGTGGAAATAGATTTAAATAATGAAAGATTTTAATTTTAAGAAAAGTTTAGGTCAAAATTTTTTAATTGATGATAATATAAAGAGAAAGATTGTAGAAAGTGCTTCTATTGATGAAGGTTCACTTATTATTGAAGTAGGTCCTGGTAGTGGT
>CAOJDZ010000061.1 GCA_948433815.1 uncultured Clostridia bacterium | reverse complement strand
ATTCTAAAATTTTAAACAATAAATATACTTTATTATACAAGGGGGAAATATGAAAAAATGTAAAAACATTTTAACAAGTATAGGTTGGTTCTTTGGTAGTTTATTAATTTATCTAATTATAATAACCACACTAGCACATTTTAATTTAATATCTTATAAAACAGTATCAGTTTTAAGCTTTATATTTATGTGTTTATTATTTATGTATAACGGTTTCTCATTAGGTAAAAAAAGTAGTAAACGTGGTTTTTTAAGCGGATTAATGATAGGCACTATTAACATAATATTAGTTTTATTACTAGCGATTATTTTAAGAAGTATCCCTGGATTTAAAAGTTTAATATATTTTGCTGTTTTACTACTATCTTCTACTTTAGGGGGAATGTTTGGAATAAATTTCAAAAAAGAAAATTTATAAAAACTAAAACAAAATTTAAAATTAAGTATCAGAACAATTAGAATAACAATCTCTTTGTATATTAATAAAATACAAAAGAGACATATAAGCTATTCTAATTTTTAATTTTAGAGTGTTTGATTAAAATAAATTTATATGTTACTCTTTTACTAGAAAGGAGGACAAATGAAAGAAAATTTTGAATTCTTACCAATATATAGAGACTTAATGTTTAAAAATCTTTTTGGTACTGAAAAAAATAAAAAATTTACAATAGATATGTTAGAAAAACTCTTTTGTTTAGAAAAAGGAAGTTTAAACGGTTCAATAATAAAAAATAGTGTAAATTTAGATAAAGAAACTGTTCTAAATAAAAAGTTTGAACTAGACATTATTGTAGAAACACCTAATAAAGACATATTAAATCTAGAAATGCAATGTATCTATAATAAAGATGCAAAAATAAAAAACTTTATGTACGTAACAGGTCTATTTTATAGTCAATTAAAAACAAGTGAAAACTATAAAGAAACAAAAAAAGTAACAGGAATAAATTTCATAAAAAGTATAAACACTTTAGAAGAAAATAAAAATATCCAAACATATGTAATGACTAATGTAGACAATCCTAATGACAAAATGTTACCAGAACTATTTAATGTAATAGTAATTAATGTTGACCATAATTGTGAAATATTTTATAATAAAACCAAGAATGATTTTGAAGGCTGGCGTTTATTTATAGGTGCTGACACTATAGAAGAACTAGAAAAAATAAGTAAAACTGATCCAGTACTAAAAGAAGCATATAAGGAGAGTATAAGATTTATGAATAACGAATATGCACAAGACTATAGTTTACAAGAAAAACTTATAAGAAGCCAAATGGCTAATATTGGAGAAGAATATTTTATTAAAGGAGAAGAGCAAGGCGTTGAAAAGGGAAAAACTTACGCAACAAAAGAAATAGCATTAAATCTATTAACAAACACTAATATATCACTTGAAGAAATAAGCAAATGTACTAATATTCCTGTTAATGAATTAAAAGAACTACAAAGCAAAATTAGCAAAAACAAACGAGAAGAAATTAATTAATCTTCTCGTTTTAATTCTACTTCATATGAAGGATACTTTATAACACTTTCACTTGAATATTCATTTATTTCATTCAAAAAATAACCATCTATATATCTGTTTTCTATAAGAGTTAAAAGCGTTATATCACTTTCTTCACATTTCTCATCTTTAATACACTCTTTTGCAGCCTTCACTACATTTACTTTTATATAATTTTCCTTCTTTTCTTTTGCTTCATCATCTATCAAAATAATGGTTTGAACAATAATAATTATTATAACCCCTACAACAGTAAAAGCGAAACACACCTTTCTTTTCTTTTTATCCATATTATTCTCCTACTTATTATAATATTTAGAATAAAATTCATCTCTAAACTCTTCTAATGTGTCACTATCAATATGTTTTCTAATATCTTCCATGAGTTTAGTTAAAAATCTAATATTATGTATAGAAAGTAGTCTTTGCCCTAAAGTCTCTTCACTCACTATTAAATGCCTAATATAAGCCTTAGTAAAATTCTTGCAAGCATAGCAGTCACAAAACTCTTCAATAGGAAGAAATTCTTCTTTATATTTATTATTCTTTATATTAATTTTACCACTTCTCGTATAAGCATTCCCATGTCTTGCGATTCTAGTAGGCGCCACACAGTCAAAAATATCGACACCCCTCATAACTCCTTCAATTAAATCAATAGGGTCTCCTACACCCATTAAATAGCGAACTTTATCTTCTGGTAAATATTTAGTCGCATACTCTACTTCCTTATATTGAACATCCTTTGTCTCGCCAACCGCTGCTCCACCTATACTATAACCGTCAAATCCAATCTTCACCGTTTCTAATGCACTTAATTTTCTTAAATCTTCAAATTCTCCACCCTGTACAATACCAAACAGTGCTTGCTCACTATTACTATGAACTTCTTTACCTCTTTTGGCCCATCTTAAAGTTCTTAAAATACTATTTTCCATATATTCACGAGTCGCAGGATATGGTGGACATTCATCAAAACTCATTATAATATCCGCTCCAAGTTTATTTTGAATCTCTATACTTTTCTCTGGACTTAAAAATAACTTTGCCCCATCTATATGACTCTTAAAATAAACTCCTTCTTCTTTTATATCTTCTTTCTTTGCTAAACTAAAAACTTGAAACCCACCACTATCAGTTAGCATAGGTCCATTTTTATAATTCATAAATTCATGCAATCCGCCTGCTTTTTTAACTATATCTTCTCCAGGTCTAAGCCACAAATGATATGTGTTAGATAAAACCACATTAGCCCCCGCTTCTGTTAATTCTTCAGGATTTAAAGTTTTAACAGTAGCCTGAGTTCCAACTGGCATAAACATAGGAGTTTTAGACACACCCCACTTAGTAGTAAATTCCCCAAGTCTAGCCATATTTCTATTACTTTTCTTTAACACTTTAAAATTTAAGTCCATACTTCACCTCTTAATATAATTTTATCATACATTTAATATTTCTATATACATCGAAAAAAACATTTTACATTTTATCTATAATTTACTACTAATAAACATCGCATCTCCAAAAGAAAAGAATCGATATTTTTCCTCCACAGCATGTTTATAAGCATTTATAATATTATCTCTACCCGCTAAAGCACTAACAAGCATAATTAAAGTACTTTTTGGTAAATGAAAATTAGTTATCAAAGCATCTATCGCTTTAAATTTATACCCAGGATATATAAAAATATTTGTACTTTCAAAACACTCTTTAAACTTTCCATAATTAGACATAACACTTTCTAGTGTTCTAGTACTTGTTGTCCCAACAGCAATTATACGTCTATTTTCTTCTTTAGCTAAATTTAATACATTAGCAGTCTCTTCACTCATTTCATAAAATTCTCTATGCATATCATGCTCTAAAATATTATCTACTTGAACGGGTCTAAAAGTACCTAACCCTACATGAAGAGTAACAAAAGTTATAATAACACCTTTTCTCCTTAATTCGTTTAATATTTCTTCTGTAAAATGTAACCCAGCAGTAGGCGCGGCTGCACTTCCTGGAACTTTAGCATATATAGTTTGGTATCTCTCTTTATCTTCTAATTTTTCATGAATATAAGGTGGAAGTGGCATAGTCCCCAGTTTATCTAAAACTTCATAAAATATCCCATCATAAATAAATTCTACATTTACTATTCCTTCTTCTTTCTTTTCAACTATTTTAGCTTTTAATAAACCATCTCCAAAACTAACTATAGTTCCTTCATGTAATCTTTTCCCAGGTCTAGCAAGACAATCCCAATAATTATCACTAATATTTTTAAGTAAAAGTAACTCTATAACTGCTCCAGTATCTTCTTTAGAGCCTATTAATCTCGCAGGTATAACTTTTGTATCATTAAGCACTAATACGTCACCTTTATGTAAATATGAAACAATATCAGAAAAAACTTTATCACATATTTTCCCATTATCCTTATTTAAAACTAATAATCTAGAAGAACTCCTAACCTTTAAAGGAGTCTGTGCGATTAATTCTTCTGGCAAATCATAATCATAATAGTTTACATTATAAATATCTTTCATTTACTCACCCGCTTAACATAAACCATATTATACTACATTACAAAAATAATATAAAGAAAAAGAAGTTATAAATTATTAACTTCCTCTATTTTCTCTAACAAAGTATCTTTATCCATAAAACCTACAGAATAACTAACCTCTTTACCATCTTTAAAAAACACTAGATGAGGTATACTCATAACCTTAAACCTATTCGCAAGTTCTCCGTAACTATCAGTATTAACCTTAATGATATCTATTTTATCACTTACTTCTTCAAGTACTGCCCCAAGCATTTTACAAGGTCCACACCAATCAGCATAAAAATCGATTAAATGCACTCCTTCTTTAACTAAACTGTCAAAATCTTCTCCACTATAATATCTCATAATTAATTCCCTCCATTAAGTAATTTATTCATATTTTCTTCAGTTATTATATTATTTTCAAATAAAGATCTAATCGCCTCTTCCACATTACTTGCTTCGTATACTCCCTTTATACCATTCCAAGTATCTTCTACTATAGGTGCTAAAAGAGGGGTTTTATCTAATATAAACCTATTAACTTTACTACTCTTCATAAAACTAAAATTAAATATACTTAAAATAAATAAAACTATAAATAATAAAATATACATTTTTATAAAACCAAACGCACCACCTATAATTCTAGAAACAAATCCTAAAATTATAGTCGCATCCATTACTTTCTCTACAACATTAGTAAGTTTTAAAATAACCCTATATATAACACTAAATATTATAAGTAAAATTATAAAAGCTATAACATGATAAATTAAAACCGAAATAGCCGCATTCCCTCCAAGCTGCGGCAAAGTTTTTATCATTACATCAGCTAAAGTACCTTTTAAAATCCAAGATAGTAAAAAGACAAGAATAGTTCCAAAAAATCCTACAAAACTTCTAACTGCGCCTAGTCTAATACCATCCATTATTCCAATAATTAACAATACTATTAAAACTGCATCTACTATATTCATCAAATTCACTCCTAACATATATTATGTTCTTATTTAATTATATTATAAAAATAGTGAAAAATAAACTTTTTTTTGATATAATTTGACTAGGTGAAATTATGACTATAGTATTTAAAGTAAGTGATAATATAAAAGAAAAAATGATTGAATATTACATGGATAAAAGAAAAGAGAAAACTCCTCCATATGCTATATTTCAAGCAGTAGA
>CAOJDZ010000060.1 GCA_948433815.1 uncultured Clostridia bacterium | reverse complement strand
TTATAAACTTCTTCATTAAAAGTAATAGCTATATATATTTTATATAAATCTCCTTCTTTTCTTATTATATAGTTTTCTAGAGTTCTAGTGTTTTTTATAACGTTATCATATGACTTGTATGCACCTATTTGGATTATATAAAGTACCCTGTATTTTTCTTCTTCTGCGTTGTAGGCTTTAAATATAACAAAAGAAAAAAGTAAAGTTATTCCAATTATACTAGCAATTTTTTTAATATTTATATTCATGTAATCACCAGTATTATTTTATCTTTACTTATTTGATTTTTTTGTCAAAATGCGTCATAATGCTTAATTTATTTATTGTTTCTTTTTAGTTTTTCTAATATACCATAAGACATTCCAAGGTTAGTTGGTATTATATATTTTGCATCTATACTTTCTGCGACTACTAAAACGAATATGCACATCATTCTAGTAGCGTACCACCATGCTGGGTCTTCTACTCTCCCTTTGATTTCGTCTAGAGAAATTTTGTAAAAAAACTTTTCAGTTTCTTCTGTTCTAGTTAATAAATCCATTTTTATAGGTGCGTTTGGATCTTCATATAAATCGTTAGGTTCGTGTTTTATTTTTGCTTCTCTTATAAATTTTTCATGATCACCACCTGCTAATATTAAGATGTCTGCTTTTTCTTTTGGAAGATTTAATCTACTTTTAACAAATTCTTTTACTGTTTCTATTTTGGAAAAGGCAATGTCTTCATTTAAATCTTTAAAGTTTTCCATTGCGTCTATTACGCCTATATTAGAGTTTGCTGACTCTTTTATTTCTTTATCAAATATTGCTAATTCTGTTGATCCTCCACCGCCTATGAATACACATGCTTTATTATTTATAAATCTAGTGGCGCTAAGAACAGTTAATTCATTTTCTTCTTTGGCGCTTATTATTTCAAAGTTATGTCCAGTTTTTGTTTTGAAGTAAGTTAAAAATTCTGATTTTTCATTATCTTTTAAATCTCTAAATATGCTAGTGCCACATATATATAAATTTGTTTTTTCTTCTTTTAAATTATTAACTAATGATATGAGTTCTTCTACATCACTCCAGTTAAGTTTATTTTCTTCTTTATAATGCTTTTTAAATTGTATTGTTTTTTCATTTATTCTTCTAAGTTCATTATTTTTTTCCACGTCGACTTTTGTTACTGTTGAACCAACTTCAATTATTATTTGTTTCATATTATACCTCTTTCTATTCTAATTATAACATAGTTTATTAAATAAAAAAATGGTACGAATTCTATACCATTTATTTTAGTTTTCTTTATTTTCAGTAGTTTTGATTACTTCTTTACCTTTGTAATAACCACATTTAGTACAAGCTCTATGAGGCGCAATTGGATTACCGCACTCTTTGCAAGTTACTACAGTAGGAGCATCCTTTTTTAAATGAGTTCTACGTGCTCTTTTAGCAGTTTTACTTACTCTTCTTGCTGGTACTGCAAATAGTTGTAAATTAAGTTTCATTCTTTTCCCTCCATATCTAACATGTCTAATAAGTCACTAAATGGCGAATTATTAGTTTTCTTTTTATCATCTATTAAGCTCCAACCGTCGCCACTTTCAAGAAAATCGGCGTTTTCTTTAATTACTCTAAGGGGAACTTCTAGTACAATATTTTCCCATACTATTCCAAAAATATCAAGAGAATTTTGTAAAATTACTTGTTTTTCTTCAACTGTTTCTTCTTCTCCTATATTTTTGTCAATAAAAATATTAAGTTTATAGTCAACTTCTTCTAAACTTCTAGCACATAATAATACCATGTTTCTTGTTATATTTAATGTTATGTGATATGTACTATTTTCTATTCGTGTTAATTCACCTTTTGCCTTTATATTTTCTAGTCTTTTTATTTCAGTGTTTTTTAAAATTTCCTCTGAAAACTCAAGAGATTCATCGATTTCTAATTTGTTTATTGCTCCATTTTTTAATTCAGTTATATCTAACATATGTGCCTCCTTTTTTATTATCTTTAATATATCATAAATATATAGTTGGTGTCAAACGTTTTTTCGTTATTAATTTTGTTTTCATTACATTATATAAATGATAAAATATATATAGGTGAAGTTTATGAAAGTAATTGGAATAGTTGTTGAATATAATCCTTTTCATAATGGGCATTTGTATCAAATTAATAAAATAAGAGAAATGTATAAAGATGCGATTATAGTAGTTGCGATGAGCGGTAATTATACTGAAAGAGGAGAATTTAGTGTTATAGACAAATGGGATAAAACTTCTATTGCTTTAAGTTATGGGGTTGACGCAGTTTTAGAAATTCCTTATGTCTTTTCTACTCAGTCAGCTGATACTTTTGCTTATGCTTCTATATGTATGCTTGCTAGTTTTGGGGTAGATACTTTAGTTTTTGGAAGTGAAAGCAATAACCTAGAGAAATTGATGAATGCGGCTAGAGTTCAGATTAATAATGACTCTTTTGATCAACTTGTTAAAGCTTATGTAAGTCAAGGGTTTAATTACCCTACTAGTTTAAGTAAATCTATATTTGATTTAACTGGAGAAAATATAAATGAAAGTAATGACATTCTTGCAGTTTCTTATATTAAAGAGATTTTAAAGAATCATTATAATATTAGAGTTATGCCTTTAAAAAGAACAAATTCATTTTTAGATGTATCTAGTGATGATACCATAGTAAGTGCGATGAACATTAGGAAAAGACTTATAGAAAATGAAGATGTGTCTAAATATGTTCCTTCAAATGTTTTAGGGTATTTTAGGACTATTGATTCTAATAAATATTTTGATTTATTAAAGTATAAAATAATTTCTGAGAAGACATTTTTAGATAAGTATCATTTAGTTGAAGAAGGTTTATCAAATAGAATTTATAAGGCTGTTTTAAAAAGTAATAATATGGAAGAGTTAATTAATAATATTAAGTCAAAAAGGTATACCGTACTTAGAATTAATAGGATTTTATTAAATATTTTTACTGGGTTTACTAAGGAAGAAGCAAAAAAATATAAAGTATTAGAATATATAAGAATACTTGGATTAACTAAGGAAGGCAGAAAATATTATAAAAGTATAAAAGATAGTTTTAATGTGCCAGTAGTTACTAAGTTTTCTAAATATGATATGCTTCAAATTGAGCTAAAAGTAACTATACTCTATTCTATTATAGTAAATGATTCAGAGTTAGTTAAAGATGAAATAAAAAAGCACGCGGTTATAATTTAGCGTGTTTTTAGTTTATAGGAATAGTATCTATATTAATATATCTTAGTTCTTTATTATTTTTGGTTAATTCTTTTTTTATTTTATTTTTAATTTTATGTATTTCATTCAGAGTTATAGAACCATCTATTTCTAATTCAATTTGTGCATTATAATAAGAACCATATTTTAAAAGTTTTATATCTTTTATTTCGTTAATTTTTTTAAATTTAGTTATTGTAGTTTTTATATTATTTATTTTTTCTTCATCTAAATCTATTTCATCTAAAAGGGCATTAATGTTTTCTAAAAATAGTGATATACCAATTTTTAGTGTTAATATGCATGTTACTATTCCACCTAGTAAATCAGCATATAGGAATAATTTGTTTTTGCTTCCTAATAATGAAAGCGATACGAATATAAGTGCTAATACCGAACAATAAGAGTCATATCTACTTTCTGTTCCATTTGTAATTAATATGTTACTATTTAATTCTTTTCCTTTTTTTAATAAGTAACTACTTAATATAAATTTTATTATTATACTTAATATTACTATTATTAGAGCGTATGCACTAGTTATTTGTAAATTTCCACTAAAACTTATATATAGTATTCCTATTCCTAGAGACATTATAAATATACTTACTATAGTACTTGTTAAGTATTCTATTTTACCGTATCCAAATGGATGAGTTTCATTTGGTTTTTTATTAGCAAGTTTACTACCAATAAGGCCTATTATGTCAGTCGCCATGTCACTTAAGCAATGAATAGCATCTCCCATTAGAGTTTTTGAGTTACTAAAAAAAGCCCCTAGTAGTTTAAGCATTGTAAGACTCAAATTTACTAGGAAACTTTTAATCATTATTTTTGTTTGCACTTAAAACACCTACTTTACATTGTACCAGTTGATTCCAGAGTCTACCTCTACTTTTACAGGTACTAGTATTTTATATGTGTTTTCCATGATATTTGTTACAAGATTTTCCATTATTTCTTTTTCTTCTAAAGGAACTGTGAAAACTAATTCGTCGTGTACTTGTATAATTAATTTACTTTTTAAACCTCTACTCTCTATTTCTTTATCTACTTCAATCATTGCTTTTTTTATTATGTCAGCACTACTTCCTTGTATTGGTGTGTTAAGTGCCATTCTTTCTCCTGATTTTTGTATTATGTAATTAGTATTTTTTAGTTCATCGATTTCTCTTTTTCTGTTCATTATAGTTCTTACATAACCTTTTTCTTTAGCGTATTTTACTATATCATCCATGTATTTTTTTACTCCTGGATACATAGTTAAGTATTTATCAATGAATTTTCTTGCTTCTCTTGGATTTATATCTAAGTTTTCGCCTAGACCGAAACCACTAATTCCATAGACTATACCAAATATTACTGCTTTGGCGGTTCTTCTCATATCTTTTGTTACATCTTTTGTGTCTATGTCGTATATGTCGCTTGCTACTTTTGTGTGAATGTCTTCATGATGTTTGAATGCATCTATTAAAGCGTCACATTTTGAAACGTGTGCTAGGATTCTAAGTTCTATTTGACTATAGTCAGAAGTTAGAATTAAACTGTTTTCTTCAGGTAAGAATGCTTGCCTTATTTTTTTACCTTCTTCACTTCTTATAGGAATATTTTGTAAGTTAGGCTCAGCACAAGATAGACGTCCTGTTCTAGTTATTGCTTGTTTAAATATTGTGTGTACTCTTCCATCTTCCATTATGAATTTTTTTAAACTATCCATGTAAGTGTTAATTAATTTGTTTAGGTTTCTGTGTTCTAAAATTAATGGTATTATTGGATGAAGATCATAATGTTTCATAAGAGTATCGTGATTAGTTGAATATCCATTTCTTCCTTTTTTCTTTCCGTGTGGAAGATCTAAACGTTCAAATAGTATTTCTCCTAGTTGTTTAGGACTAGAAATGTTAAATTCTATGCCTGCCTCTTTGTAAATTTTATTACTTATAATCTCTAATTTTGCTGTGAGTTCATTTTTCATTTCATCAAGAGTGTTTTT
>CAOJDZ010000059.1 GCA_948433815.1 uncultured Clostridia bacterium | reverse complement strand
AAATTTATTTGTTTTTTTTAACCTTTCTAACTTAATATATGTTTGAAATAAAAAAAAATTACTATTATTTATTTATCTTTTGATAAATTTTTGAATAGTAATCTATAACTGTTATATCAAAAGGTCCTAAACCTTTTCTTTTCATATCAATTAGTGAAGTTAATTCATATTTTATTATCTCATTAATTTCATATGGATATTTCATTAATCTTCTATGATAATTATATTCGTTTCTATCTAATACTCTAAATGCTCCATCTGGGAATACTCTTAAATCTAAATCGTAATCAATATATTTTATTACACCATTATCTATTACAAATGGACTTGCAATATTGCAATAGTAAAACAATCCGTTCTTTTTTAGTTGTGCGATAATGTTAAACCATCTATTTTTATAAAAGAACATTATAGCAGGTTCTTTGGTATGCCAACTACGTCCATCTTTTTTTGTTACAAGTACGTTATTATTTCCTAATACTATATAATCGTTTTTTATATCTAGCACAATGGCTTTATCCCAAGTTTTATAAATCATGCCATTATGTTTATAACAGTGAATCTTGATTACGTCTCCTATATTTATTTTCATAGTTACGCCTCTCTCACTGTTAACATTATATCATATTATTTATTTTTATCAAAATTAAATATTTATTAATAGTTAGGAGTTCCATACCCATATATCATACTATTACCTATTGTAAAACTATTTTGTCCACATCTATCACCATTTGTGTTACCTTCAATTGTATAAACTCTTCCATTAGCTACCCTATCAACTATTCCTACATGTTCGATTCTTCCATCATAATTATAGTCAAAGAATATTAGGTCTCCACTTCTAGGCACATAATTTCTATCTCTAAATAATTTATTATTTATAAACCAATTTAATCCATCACTGGCGATTGAGAATTTTGGAATTGCCGTACCTAGTAGTCCAGCTTCATTAAATACCCACGATACAAAGCATCCACACCAATCTACCCTTCTAGAGAATCCGTACCAACTCCAATAAGGTGCACCACCAACATTTCCTATTTGTGAAGCAGCTATTTCAACAACTCTTCTATTTCCTGATCCAGATGGTGTTACATATGAATAATTTGTCACAACTGGACTTGGCACTGTTTCTACTATGGGTTCTGGTTCAACTGCTGCTTGTGGTTCTATTTGTTCTTCTACTTCACCCTTATTAGCAACATTTTGTTCTTTTATTAAATCTATAGATATTTGACTAATTAAATTATTAGTACTTGAATAAGATTCTTTTATTGGATTAACAGATGTCCCTATGAGAAGCGTTAAAATTAATAAAGATAAAGTTAATGATTTTTCTTTTAATTTATATTTATATTTTCTAGCATCTTTTTTATAAGTATCTTTTATATTAAATTTTAAAAATAAAAGATATTCTTCATCTGTTAAAGAGTTATAGAATGCTTTGATCTTTTTCTTCTCTTTTCTTTTTTTATAAAATGCTGTTACTAATGGAGATATTTCTGAAAATTTTATTAAGAGTGATTCTGATTTTTCTTTGTAATGTTCATTTATGTCTTTTAGAGTCCTATCTCTCAAACTATATTCTAGCATTTCACTTTCAATTATAAGAATTGTTTCTTTATCAAATTCACCATCAAAGAATTTATCTAGAATTTTTTTAAATATAGTAAATTCTTTATTTTCGGTAAATATTTTTGTTATAAGTGTTTTGTTATAATTTCTAAAGTTAAGTAAACTATTTATATTTGGGTTAGTAATATAACTAAATAATGTAATGCTTGATTTTAGTTTTTCACTATTAACACTTCCTAATATATCAACTATGTTTGTGTTTTTATCTTTTAACAAGTATTTACATATATTAATTATATTATTTAAACACTCTTCGTTATTTAAGTAATCTCTAGCTTCTATTATGTTTTTAAAATTATATTCTTTATCTACACTTATATCTAATCCATGAATTAAAGGAAATATATGTTCAAGTGTTTTAAGTTCTTGTTTTTGTCCTTTTATTTCATCAATTAATGTTATATATGATTTTTTATTTATTTTTTTAAATCTGTTTATATCTCTAGTCATTTATTATTCTCCTAAATTACCTTTAAAAGAATATCAAAATTATAAAATATTGTCAAGTCGGTTATTTTTTTCCTTTTATTTTGGCATATATTTCATCAATTATGATGTTTCCATCTATTTTATTAGCGAGTATATTTAGTACTGTTTCGTGGTCATATGTTTCTAAAACATATTTAAAAAAGAAATAATATTCTCTCATATTTTGGTGTTTATTAATTAAGTCATCTTTACTTATACTTAGTTCTCCTTCTTCTCTATATTGGTTACTTAAATACACAGCAACACCTTCCCAAATTGGAGCTAATCCTGTAAAGTGTCCACCACTAAAAATGTCATGTATAGCATGAATAAATTCATGAACTAAAGTTATTTTGTAATCTTCTAAAGTACTTCTATAATTAGGAGTATTTTTATATTGATTAAAACTTAGTAAATGTGCTGTTTTATCTAAAGTACTAAATCCTACTACCCACTTTGGCATGTCTTCCTCTCTAACACTGTTTTCGTATATTCTTCTTAGTTCACTTATTGTTGGAACAATTTTTATTTTAATTCTTTCTTTTGGAATAAAATTAAAAAATCTATATATTGCGTTTCTTTCTCTTATTAAATAATCAATTAATTCATCTATAAAGTTTTCCGCTTCTTTTTCATAATAAATTTCAATATTGTCTATTATTTTTCTCAAATAATCACCTTCTTTAATATATTTAAATTATAGCAAACATATATTCTGTATTCAAGTATATTTTTATTATTTCACAATACTTTCATATTAAAAACTAAAAACACAGTTATTTCACTGTGTTAATTGCTTCTTTTAATTGAACGTCTTCTTCATATGGTAATCCATCTCTAAAAGCACCATTTATTTCAACGTCTGGTTTTAAACCTTTTCCATCTATTTTATTTCCATCTGGAGTTAGCCAGTAAGCCGTTGTATATTTTATCATTCCACCAGTTGATAGTTCACTTGTTTCTTGTACCGTTCCTTTTCCATAACTTAATGTACCTATTAAAGTGGCTCCATAACTTTCTTTTAAAGCAGCAGCTAGTATTTCAGAAGCTGATGCACTTCCTCCATTCATAAGTATTCCTATTTTATAATTTCTAGATGCTTTTGTTCTGTCTTCATAAAAAGTTGTTCCTTTTTTCGTTTCTAAACCATATATGTTTTTACCTTTTTCAACAAATAATTCTGCGATTTCATATGCTGCGTTTAGATATCCTCCACCATTATTTCTTAAGTCGATAACTAAACTTGTTATATTTTGTTCTTCTAATTCTTTTAAAGCAGTTTCAAATTGTTCGCTGGTTTTATTAGAAAATGATGTTATTCTAATGTATCCAACGCCTTCATAGATTGACTTTTCTATAGTAGGGACATGTACTTCTTTTACATCTATTTCAAGAGTAATTGTTATTCCACCTCTTAAAACGCTCATTTCTATTTTAGAATCTGCTGATTTTTTTATCATATTTTGCGCTTCTGCGGCTGTACTTTTTGTTACATCTTTTCCATTTATTTTAACTATAATGTCTCCAATTTCTAAACCTGCGATGTCTGCTGGACCATTTTCAAAAACATTTGCGACTAAAATCCCTTGTTCTATTTTAGTTATTTCTACACCGATACCTTTATATCCATTTAGTCTATCGGTTAAATCATCTGACATAGTTTCATCAAGATAACTTGTGTAAGGGTCACCTAAAAAGTTATACATTCCTTCAATAGCTGCGTTCATTAATTCTTTTTCATTAACTTTTTCTACATAACTATTTAATATGTTATAATAGGCGCTTTCAAACTCACTTAAGTAATCAGTCTTATGACCTGGAATGTTCTTTTCATTATTATTGTAGTTTCTATATACCACTATTCCAGTAGATACACCTACTACAAGTCCAGTCATTAAAATTATAATTATTATTTCTATTAAATTAAAAGTAACTGTCTTTTCTACTTTATTTTGATTACTTTCTTTAATTAAATCGTTATTTTCTTTCATAGCATCACACCTATTCTTTATATATAATATAACATAATATATTTTTTTATTAAAGTAATATTACTCTCTTTTCACACAAATTTTACTTATATTTTTATTATCTACATTTTTATAGAAATAATAATAGTATTGTTAATAAAATTAATATAAAGAAACATAGATAACTTAGTTTACTTATTTTAAGTCGTTTTAGATCATTTCTTTCTATTTTTTCTAGAGTTTCTATATATTTTAATCCATACGCTTTAACTTTACTTAAGTCTTCTTTAGAATATATTGCAAATCTTATGGGATTATCAAATTCAGAATATTCAATATTTTTTAGTTTTATAAAGAATTTAAACATAACTAAATCTCCAATACAGCCTGATATGTTTAAAATGGATAATATAACTAATAGATGGTTATTAAATATTATACCTATTATATACGTTACTATTCCTAGATAAAAGAATGGAAAAAGAAGTGAATTTAATATATTTTTTCTTGATATATTTTGTTTACATAAGCAACATAGTATACCTTTTTCTAAATGTACTCCAAAAGTTATTTTAGAAGGGTCTGCACCAAAGAGGATATAACCTACACTATGGAGTATTTCATGTAATATCATATAAATTAGGTATGTTAAAAGAATTATTCCTAACTGATTATTAAATATAAATATAAATTCGATATTAAATATTTTATAAATAAGTAATGTTAATAAAGAGCAAGTTATCAACAATACGATTGATAGTACATTTAATATTCCCATTTTCATCTCAAATATATAGTATTTTTTATTTTCTTTCATAGACACCTCTATTTTAAATTTAACATATAAATTAAAAAAACTCCAGTTTAGTGGAGTTAATTTATTAAACTAATTCTAGACTTACTATTAAAGCGTCGTCTCCAATTCTTTCTTTTAATTTGATAATTCTAGTGTAACCACCGTTTCTTTCTTTATAACGTGGTGCTAGTTCATCAAATAATTTCTTTACTGCAGTAGTGTCATTTTCTAGAAAAGCTAATGCTTTTCTTCTAGAATTTAAGTCTCCTTTTTTAGCGTAAGTAATCATTTTATCAACAAATTTTCTTACTTCTTTTGCTCTTTCTTCTGTTGTTTCAACACGTTCATTCATTATTACAGTTTTTGTTAAACCAGAAAAGATACTTTTTCTTTTTTTTGTATCTCTATTTATTTTTCTATATAATGCCATAAGTACCTCCTATTCTTCGTCACGGAACTTAAGTCCCATTTCTTTGATTTTATCTATTACT
>CAOJDZ010000058.1 GCA_948433815.1 uncultured Clostridia bacterium | reverse complement strand
CTCTGGAAGTGTCCGATACGGATGATGATGATGCTATCCTGAAAGATTGTTATGTGGCTATTCTTGGACAGAATAAGGGTGGTGTAGTAGAAATCAGTGATGTGACTTTGAAGAAGAAATAATAAAAAAACAAGTATCTAAACTTCTAAAAGATTTTAAACAAACAGAAGACTACACAAAAGATTTAACAGTAAAAATGAAAGATAAAGAAAAGCAAGAAGTAAAAGAGAGTTTTGACACGACGCAATCTAACTTATTTATAGGTTGCAAAATTGATAACCTCACAAAAGAAGAAAGAACTAGCCTAGTTTTATATAATACAATTTTAGGTACTATGAATAATTCTGTTCTATTTGTAAATGTAAGAGAAAAAAATTCGCTATGCTATCACATAGGAAGTATAATTAATAAATACACTGACACTATCGTAATAGATTCAGGAATAGATGCTAAAAACTATAAAAAAGCGATTAAATTAATAGAAGAAAGTCTTGAATCGATGACTAAGCTTAGTGTTGTAAAAAAACTAATAACAAACGCAAAAAAAACTTTAGATATTGCCTATAATGATTACTATGATAACATACTAAAAATAATGGATTATTATTACCTAAATGAATTCACTAAAACTCCAGATATAGAAGAAAGACGAAAAGAAATAAATGAAATAACACCAGAAAAAATATGTGAAATTGCTAAAAAAGTAAAAATTAGTTGTATATATTTACTAGAAGGGAGTAGTAATGAAGAAAATTAAATATAATTACGATGAAGAAGTAATAGAAGAAACTTTGGATAATGGACTAAAAATATATTTATATAAAACAGATAAAACAAGAAACTTTTACATAACAGTATCTACTCACTTTGGAGCAGAAGTAATGTCTTACAAAAAAGATGGAAAAACTTATGAAGTAACAAAAGGAAGCGCACACTTTCTAGAGCACAGAGTAATGGACTTCACTAAAAATAAAGAAGCAATGGAAAAAATAAATGAATATGGTTCAATAGTAAACGCATACACTACATACAATGGAACTAACTACAATATATTTGGCTCTATGAATATTTTAGAAAACATGGAACTACTATTTGACCGTGTATTTAAAGCAAATATAAAAGAAGTTGATGTAGAAAATGAAAGAGGAATTATAATGGAAGAATACGGAATGTATTTTGACGACCCATATTTCCTATTACACAATAACTTAAACCAAAATGTATTTCATAAATCATTTCTAAAATTTCCAGTACTTGGAACTAAAGAAGGAATAGAAACAGTAAAAACAGAAGAACTAAAAAGATTATATAAAGATTTTTACACACCTAACAATATGTTCATAGTAGTAACAGGAAACTTTAATACTAATGAAATAATAGATTACATAAAAAAATACACTAAATTCTTAAAAAAACCGAGTACTAAAGTACAAATCATAAAACCAAAAGAACCTGAAACCATAGAAACTGAATATGAAGAATTATCTCTTTCAGTAAATGAACCTAAAATTATAATAGGATATAAAATTAAAATACCAGAAAGCGTAGACATTCTTAAATATAGAATAATGCTAGGAATGATATTAAATAATGAATTTGGAATCACTGGAGACACATTTGAAGAACTAAATAAAAAAGGAATAAAACGTTTTAACTATGGAACTGAAACAACAGATAAATTCATTTTAATATATTTTAAAGCTAGTACAGATAAATGCGAAGAATTTATTAGTATTATAGAAACACAAATGAAAAAACTAACACTAGATGAAAAAGACTTAGAAAGAAAAAAACGAGGAAAACTAAGTACATTAATACTATCATTTGAAGATATAATGCAAATAGAAGATAATCTCACAACAGACATTCTTACTTATAATAAACCTATTAATAATAGAGATGAAATAATTAAAGCAATTACTTTAAAAGATATAAAAAATGTAATTAAAAATATAGATTTAAAAAATAAAAGTATACTTAAGATTGTATCTAAATAAGTATACTTTTTTCTATATACTAATTGCCTAATCAAAATAAAAATAGTAAAATAATATTATAAAAATCATATTTTTCAGGAGGGGTTATGAGAGGCTTTGAAAGAATAGACAGTGTAATAAACGATTTAGATAATTCTTTGTCAAACAGAGATAAAATTGATCTTCTTTTAATTAGAATAAGAGATTTTTTAATAGAAGAAGGGGAACGAAGATACATAACATTTCCAAGTGGGGCATCAACAAAAGACTTATTAATAGGACTTAACTTTATTATGTTTGAATATAGACCAAGAAAAAAATTTAATACTAAATTAATAATTTCCATAACAACAGTTATGAGTTTTATACAGAAAAGTCCAGTAATATTTAAAACGGAACAGAATTTAAGTTTAAGAGACTTTCCAGTTTATATATATGATGAAAACAATAATGCATTAAGAGAAATTAAAGGTCATAATAAAACAGATAACCTTAATGTAGCACTTTCATTAATAGATTATTTAAGTAAATCATATTACCAAGACTTGCCATCATCAAAAAAATATGTACCTAAAGAATAATTATAGTTTTAAAATGCTATAATTTTAATATACTTAAAGTGTACATAAATTTTCACATTTTAATTGACTTTAATAATTATCGGTGTTATCATTAACTTGCTTGAGTTTTTTTAAGAAAACTCTAATAAAATTATAAATACGATACACCAGGAAGTGTGTACGAGAAAGGAGCCTAAATGACTACTATTAACCAATTAGTTAGAAAGAAAAGAGGACAAAAAGTAAGAAAGAGTAAAAGCCCAGTATTAAATGTTGGATTTAACTCAAAAGACAGAAAAAAAACTAACAATATGTCACCACAAAAACGTGGAGTATGTACTCGTGTAGGTACTAAAACACCAAAGAAACCAAACTCAGCATTACGTAAATATGCACGTGTAAGACTAAGTAATGGATATGAAGTAACATGCTACATACCAGGAATTGGACATAACTTACAAGAGCACAGTGTAGTACTAATAAGAGGAGGACGTGTTAAAGACCTTATCGGAGTTCGTTATCACATCATCCGTGGAACATTAGATACAGCTGGAGTAGATGCTAGACGTCAAGGTAGAAGTAAATACGGAGCAAAAAGACCTAAATAAATAAAAGAATAACTTAAAGAAAGGAGTAAAACTTATGCGTAAAAGAAGAGCAGAAAAAAGAGAAGTATTAGCAGATCCTATATATAACTCTAAAATCGTTACTAAGTTAATAAACAGAGTAATGTTAGATGGTAAAAAAGGAACAGCACAAACTATTCTATATGATGCATTTGATATAGTTAAAGAAAAAACTGGTAAAAATCCACTAGAAGTATTTGAAGCAGCATATGAAAACGTAAAACCAGCATTAGAAATCAGAACTAGACGTATCGGTGGAGGTAACTATCAAGTACCAGTAGAAGTTAGAGAAGAAAGACAACAAGCTTTAGCACTTCGTTGGTTAGTACAATATGCTAAAAACAGAAGCGGTAAAGGTATGGCTGAAAATCTAGCAAATGAAATTATAGAAGCCGCAGAAGGAACAGGCGGAGCTGTTAAAAAACGTGAGGACACTCACAAAATGGCGGAAGCAAATAAAGCTTTTGCTCACTACAGATGGTAGGAAGGGAGAACTAATATATGGCGCGTGACGTATCTTTAGAAAAAATTCGTAATATAGGAATTATGGCTCACATAGATGCCGGAAAGACTACATTTACAGAACGTGTTCTTTTCCATACAGGTAAAACTCATAAAATTGGAGAAACTCATGATGGAGAATCTCAAATGGACTGGATGGAACAAGAAAAAGAAAGAGGAATCACAATAACTAGTGCTGCTACTACAGCACACTGGAAAGGTTATAGATTAAATATAATCGATACACCTGGACACGTAGACTTCACTATTGAAGTATCACGTAGTTTAAGAGTATTAGATGGTGCAGTAGCAATCATTGACTCTCAAGCGGGTGTAGAAACTCAAACTGAACAAGTTTGGAGACAAGCAAACGAATGGAAAGTTCCAAGAATGATTTTTGCAAATAAAATGGATAAAATGGGAGCTGATTTTGAATTTAGTTTAGGAACTATTAAAGAAAGACTAAGTGAATCAAGCGCTCCAATTGAATGGCCAATAGGTGCAGAAGATACATTTAATGGAATAATCGATTTAGTTTCAATGAAAGCTTATAGTTTTGATGGAGGACAAACAGAAGATTACAAAGAAATAGAAATTCCAGCAGACTTAAAAGACAAAGCAGAAGTAAAGAGAACAGAATTAATAGATGCAGTATCTATGTTCGATGATGCTCTTATGGAAAAATACTTAAATGGAGAAGATTTAACTCCAGAGGATTTAAAAGCAGCAATAAGAAAAGGAGTTATCTCAGGAGAATTTTATCCAGTATTATGTGGAACAGCATTAGGAAACATTGGTGTTAAACTAGCGCTTGACGCTGTACTTGATTATTTACCAGCACCAACTGACATAGCACATGTTAAAGGTGTTGATATGAAAGATAATCCTATTGAAAGAAAAACAAGTGATAACGAACCATTCTCAGCATTAGCGTTCAAAGTTATGAATGACCCATTTGTTGGAAACTTAACATTCTTCCGTGTATATTCAGGAACACTTAAGAGCGGAAGCTATGTATATAATTCAAGTAAAGGAACAAAAGAGAGAATTGGACGTATCCTTCAAATGCACGCTAACCAAAGAAAAGAAATCACTGAAGTTTTTGCAGGAGAAATCGCTGCAGCAGTAGGACTTAAAGATACTACAACTGGTGACACTTTATGTGATGAAAAGAGTCAAGTAATACTTGAAAAAATGACTTTCCCAGAGCCAGTTATAGAACTTGCTATTGAACCTAAGAGTAAACAAGACCAAGAAAAAATGAGTCTAGCACTTGGTAAATTAGCAAAAGAAGACCCATCATTTAAAGCTAGTACTGACCATGAGACAGGACAAACAATAATCGCTGGAATGGGTGAATTACACCTTGAAATATTAGTAGATAGAATGAAAAGAGAATTTGATGTAGAATGTAACACAGGTAAACCTCAAGTTGCTTACAGAGAAACTTTAACAGCTACTGGAGAATGTGAAGGAAAATACATTAAACAATCTGGTGGACGTGGACAATACGGTCACGTTTGGGTTAAATTTGAACCTAATAAGGATAATGGATACGAATTCGTAGATGAAATCGTTGGTGGTGTAGTACCTAGAGAATATATTGGAGTTGTAGATAAAGGACTTCAAGAAGCATTAGCTGGTGGTGTACTAGCAGGATATCCTATGATAGATGTACAATGTACATTATTCGATGGATCTTACCATGATGTCGATTCTAGTGAAATGGCATTTAAA
>CAOJDZ010000057.1 GCA_948433815.1 uncultured Clostridia bacterium | reverse complement strand
CAGGAGTTAATACAGAAATAGGTAAAATTGCTGATTACGTTTTATATCAAGAAGATGCTGAAACTCCACTTGGTATAAGAATGAAAAAATTCACAAAAGAACTAAGTATAATGATTGCAATACTTGCTGTTATCATTGCATTTATTCTTTACTACAAAGGTTATGCTCCAAAAGAAATATTTTTTCTAGTAATCGCACTATCAGTATCCGCTATACCTGAAGGTTTGCCTGTAGTTTTAACTATGTCATTATCAATTGCCTCTAATAAAATGTCAAAGAAAAATGTATTAGTAAAAAAACTTAATTCAGTTGAAGCATTAGGAAGTGCAACAGTAATCGCAAGTGATAAAACAGGAACCCTAACTTTAAATGAGCAAACTGTAAAAAAAATAGTATTACCTAATAATGATAAATATGAAATAAGTGGCAGAGGATATAATGGCGACGGAAAAATAACACCTTTAGATAACGCGAAAACAGAATATATAAATTTAATCATAGAAGAAGGTATCTACAATAATGAAGCACATTTAGAAAAAGTAAAAAAAGAATGGATAAATTATGGAGATTCTATGGATGTAGCCCTTCTATCATTAGGTTACAAACATAATCTTGATGTAACAGATTTAAAAAACAAAGTAGTTGGAAGAATACCATATGAATCAGACGCGGGATACTCTGCTTCTTTCTATGAAAAGAATGATGAAGTATTTATATCAGTAAAAGGAACTTTAGAAAAAATATTAAAATTTTCAAAAACAATGTTAATAAAAAATAAAGAAGTAGAAATAGATACTAAATTAATAAGAAAACAAAATGAAACACTAGCGAGTGAAGGTTACAGAGTTCTAGCCTTCGCCACAGGAAAAGTTAACAAATTTAAAGAAAAAGAAAATTATAAAGAATCAGATATACCAAATTTATGTTTTTTAGGCTTAGTAGCATTTATAGATCCTATAAGAAGTGACGCAAAAGAATCAATAAATAAATGTAAAGAAGCAGGAATAAAAACCATAATGATAACAGGAGATCATCCATTAACCGCTTTTACAATTGCAAAAGAATTAAATATTGTAACAAATGAAATAGAAGTAGTTACTGGTGATACTTTAGAAAAAGAATACATTAAAGGTGAAAAATCATTTGATGAATTTATTAGTACTAAAAAAGTTTTTTCAAGAGTAACCCCCATCCAGAAATTACAAATAGTAGAATCATTTAAAAGATTAGGTGAATTCGTCGCAGTAACAGGTGATGGTGTAAATGACGCTCCTGCCCTAAAAGCCGCTAATGTTGGTATAGCTATGGGAAGTGGAACTGATGTCGCTAAAGAAACAGGCGCATTAATTATTACTGATGACAAATTCTCATCTATTGTATCTGGAGTAGAAGAAGGTAGAAATGCTTATAATAATGTAAGAAAAGTGACTTATATGCTGCTTTCTTGTGCAGTTTGTGAAGTATTGTTTTTTGTGCTTTCTATTTGGTTAGATTATGAAATCCCATTAACTGCAATTCAACTATTATGGCTAAACTTAGTCACAGATGGAATTCAAGATGTAGCCCTTGCCTTTGAATCAGGCGAAAAAAATGTAATGAAAGTAAAACCTAGAAATCCAAATGAAAGTTTATTTGATAGATTATTAATAAATGAAATAATCTTAATAGGCCTTATAATGGGAATAATAGTATTTGGCCTTTGGATTTATTTAATAGATGTAAAACATTTAGACATAGCCCATGCTAGAAGTTACATATTACTACTTATGGTATTTATTCAAAACTTACACTGTTTTAACTGTAGAAGCGAAAAACTTTCAGTATTACAAAAGCCAATAAAAGAAAATAAAATGCTTTTATATTCAATAGCAACTGTATTATTAATACAATTTATAGTAGTAGAAAATAGTATTTTATCAAGTGTATTAGATACAACTACTCTGCCTATAAATCATGTATTAATCCTATTTCTTTTAGCAACTCCAATAACAATAGTATCAGAAATATTTAAATACTTTGAAAGACTTAAAGACAAGACATATAGAGGTGAAATATTGTGATATTAACTTGCTTAATATTACTCGCAATTGGATTATTAGTTTTAGTAGTATATTCAGATTTATTTGTAGATGCAGCTAGTTCTCTTTCAATTAAATTAAAAGTACCTAAAATACTTATAGCTTTAACTATCGCATCCTTTGGAACATGTGCTCCCGAATTGGCTATTTCATTTAACAGTATTAGAACTGGCAACGTCGATATGACAATCGCTAATGTTATAGGAAGTTCTATAGTAAATATACTTCTCATAGTAGGTCTTGCCGCAATAGTTAAACCGATAAAAGTAAAAGAAAGAACAAGCAAAAAAGAACTACCAATACTTGCTTTAATAACTACAACATTTTTCTTTCTAATAAGCGACTCAATATTTAGAAAAGGAGCAACTAATGGTTTATCTAGACAAGATGCAATAGTTCTTCTTTGTTGCTTTCTATTATTTTTGCTTTATATATTTATTGTAGTAAGAAAAAACAAAAATGATGAAAAATCAAAAGCTAAATACTCTTTAAAAAAATCTATTATTTTAATAGTTTTAAGCTTACTTGCTATAGTAGTAGCTAGTGATATAGTAGTAGATAATGCAGTATTACTCGCAGAACAAATAGGAATAAGTCAAAAAGTTATCGCAATGACAGTAATAGTTATAGGTACATCTTTACCAGAACTTATAATGACAATCGAGTCAGCTAGAAAAGGTGAATTTGACATGGCAGTAGGTAATATAATTGGAACTAATATATTTAATATATGTATAGTTTTAGGTTTACCAATAGCTATATATGGAGGAGTCTCATCAGGCTCATTTAATATAGTAGATACAACTATAGTTCTAGTCTCAGCACTTATATTTTATATATTTGGAAAAAGTGGAAGAGAACTTTCTAGAAGAGAAGGAATGTTAATGGTACTTGTGTTTATACTTTACTATAGTTATGTAATATTCATTTAAAGAACTGTAAACCATGCAGTTTTTTTTAAAAATTAAAAAAATAAAAGGCGTTTTCAATACTTTGTGTCGTATATAGTAGTATAGGGGTATAAAAATATTTATCTCTATTTAAGAAAGGAAGCGCTTATGGAATATTTAAAAAATAATAATATAAAAGGACTAATACACGAAATAAGAAGAAAACATGTTATCCTAGATAAGGATTTAGCCATATTATATGGTTGTAAAAATGGAACAAAATCTATTAACCTAACTGTAAAAAGACATCCTAATAGATTTCCAGAAAGATGCATGTTTCAGTTAACAAAAGAAGAGTATGATAATTCAAGGTTTCAAAATGAAACTTCAAATTGGAATACTTATGGTGGTATAAGAAAACTCCCTTATGCCTTCGCGGAACAAGGTGTATCAATGCTTGCCACTGTAATAAAAACAGAGGTAGCTGAAGAAATAAACATTGCAATTATTGATGCTTTTGTAAGTATGAGACATTTCATAAAAGAAAATGAATATTTGCTAGATAACTTAATAAACATAAGAAATCAAGTAGATGATAATAAAGAAAAATTACTCAAGCATGATATAGAAATAAATAAATTATTTTCTAAATTTGAAACAGAAATAAAAAACGAAATGATTTATTTTGATGGACAAATATTTGATGCTTATTCTAAAATTATTAGTATCATGTCACAAGCAAAAAAAGAATTAATTATAATAGATTCTTATGCTGACATAAACTTATTAAACATGTTAACAAATATAAAAGCAAAATAAAAACCTTAAAGTAGTCTATAATAATATATTCCATGATAGATACATTATAATAGATAAAAAAGTAGTTTATCACTGTGATTCAAGTCTAAACTACGTAGGAACAAAAATATTTGGAATAAATGAACTAAAAGAATTAGAAATAATTGATCTCTTATTAAAGAAAATAGAAAGTATTATGTACAACTTGTAACACAAAAGTTACATTTTTTCTTTACAACATATGTTTATAAATGGTATAATACTTTAGGTTTTAAAAGAGGTGGAACAAAATGAAAATAAGAAACGTAGCAATCATAGCCCATGTCGATCATGGAAAAACTACTTTAGTAGATGAACTACTTAAACAAAGTGGAACATTTAGAGATAATGAAACACATGACGACAGAGTAATGGACTCAAATGATATAGAAAAAGAAAGAGGAATAACTATTCTTGCTAAAACAACAGGAGTAAATTACAAAGGCTACAAAATAAATATAGTAGATACTCCAGGACATGCTGACTTTGGTGGAGAAGTAGAAAGAATAATGCACATGGTTGATGGAGTTATCTTGCTAGTTGATGCTAGAGAAGGAACAATGCCTCAAACAAGATTTGTATTGAAAAAAGCTTTAGAAGCAAACCTAAAACCTATAGTAGTTATTAACAAAGTTGACAGAGAAAATGTAAGAATAAGTGAAGTTATAGATGATGTATTAGAATTATTTATAGATTTAGGCGCAACAGATGAACAAATAGACTTTCCAGTTATATACGCTAGTGGTTTAAATGGAACTTCAAGTTATGATGAAGATATTACTACACAAAAACATACAATGGAGCCAATATTTGAAACAATAATTAACACAATACCAGAACCTAAAGGAGACGAAAATGGAACTTTACAATTTCAGCCAGCATTACTAGATTATAATGATTATGTAGGAAGAATTGGTATAGGTACTATATCTAGAGGAACAATTAAAGTTGGACAAATGGTAAGTTGTGTTAGAATAGATGGTAGTATTAAACAATTTAGAGTACAAAAATTATTTGGTTTTAGTGGAATAAAAAGACTAGAAATAGAAAGTGCATCAGTAGGAGAAATTATAGGGTTATCAGGATTACCAGACATTTCTGTAGGTGAAACAGTTTGTGAAGTTGGAAAAGAAGAAGCACTTCCTGTATTAAAAATAGAAGAACCTACTTTACAAATGACTTTTGGAGTAAACACTAGTCCATTCGCAGGAAAAGAAGGAGACTTATTAACCGCAAGAAAAATAGAAGAGCGTTTAATGAAAGAACTAGAAAGTGACGTTTCTTTAAAAGTAGAACAAAAAGACGCTGAATCATGGATAGTAAGTGGCCGTGGAGAATTACATTTATCAATTCTTATAGAAAACATGAGAAGAGAAGGATTTGAATTACAAGTTTCAAAACCCGAAGTTATAATAAAAGATATTGATGGAGTAAAAAGTGAACCATACGAAGAAGTAATGATAGAAGCACCAACAGATACAGTAGGTTCAGTTATAGAAAGTTTAGCATCTAGAAATGGTACTATGATAAACATGAAAGCGTTTGAAAATAACACTAAACTAGAATATGTAGTTCCATCTCGTGGATTAATAGGCTTTGTAAATGAATTTTTAATTCTAACAAAA
>CAOJDZ010000056.1 GCA_948433815.1 uncultured Clostridia bacterium | reverse complement strand
TAGACACCAAAGAACTAAGAGAATATAAAATCACTATTGCTGCACTAGCCGCCAAACAAAATAAAAGAATTTCTTTTGAAACAAGTGAACAAGCTAAAACTTATTTTGAAATAACTAGACATTTTTTGATAGTTTCTGAACCTATTGAAGAAGGAGAAACTAGATATACTGTAAAACTAGGAATGCTCGAACACTTAAATAACGAACTCTTTCATATAGATAAAAATATACTAGATTTATTAACTATGGAAGAAGCACTAAAAGAATTTAATAAAGGAAGAATTCAAACACTAACAAAACAAGAAAGCGAATAATACAGTAAACCTCAATAAAAATAAATTTTGAGGTTTTTTCGTGTAAAAACAACCGAAATTTGTTAAAATATAAATAGGTGTTTATTATGATTAAAGAAAAACTAGCATTAGTTCCTAAACTCCCAGGATGTTACTTAATGAAAAATGATAAAGGAATAGTTATATATGTAGGAAAAGCCAAAATACTTAAAAATAGATTAAAAAGTTACTTTAATGGAAGAGTAACTGGTAAAACAAAAAAATTAGTTAGTGAAATTGTAGACTTTGACTATATAATCACAGGAAGCGAATTAGAAGCTTTCATATTAGAATTAAATCTAATAAAAAAGTATGATCCAAAATATAACATATTATTAAAAGATGACAAAAGTTATCCATATATAGAATTTAAAAATGAAAAATACCCTAGTTTACAAGTTAAAAGAGAAATAAACATAAATAAAAAAAATAAAATGTTATTTGGACCTTATCCAAATGTACACGCAGCTAGAAGATTAGTTAACTTAATAAATAGATTATATCCATTAAAAAAATGTGATAAAATGCCAAAAAAAGAATGTCTTTATTACCATATAGGCGAATGCCTAGGTTACTGTACACATAAAGACTTAGATACAAAAGAACTAAGAGAAGAAATAATATCAATTTTAAATGGACATGATGAAATACTAATAAATAAAATAACTGAAAAAATAAAATTAAACTCAGACAACCTTAATTATGAAGTAGCACTAGAACTTAAAAATGAACTAGACTACATACGCGTTGTTTTCGAGCGCCAAAAAGTAGAACTAAATGACGGCATAAACAGAGACATATTTAATTATTACTATGAAAATGGATACATCAGTATAGTGGTATTCTTCCTAAGAAACGGAAAACTTGTAGGAAACAAGAAAAACATTTTTCCTTTAATAGACGACATAAAAGAAACCCTTGAATATTACATAGTAAACTTTTACAGTAAAAAAAATCTAGCCCCTAAAGAAATAATAGTACCTGAAGAATTAGACACAGAACTTTTAAATAGTGTAATTGAAAGTAAAGTAATAACTACTATGAAAGGAAAGAAAAAACACTTATTTGACCTTGCTAAAACAAACGCTAAAATAAACCTAGAAAATAACATAGAAATGGAATATAGAAACAATGAAAAAAGCATAGATGCATGTAAAGAATTAGGTAATCTTATAGGAATAGAAAATCTAAGTGTAATAGAATCATTTGATAACTCAAACCTTTTTGGAACATTTACAGTAAGTGGAATGGTCACATTTATTGATGGTATACCTTCAAAAAAAGACTATAGAAAATTTAAAATCTCTAAAGAACAAAATGATGATGTAGGATCAATGAAAGAAGTAATATATAGAAGATATCAAAGTGTTCTTTTAAACAAAACAAGAATCCCAGATTTAATATTAGTTGATGGAGGAATTAACCAAATAAACGCATGCAAAAGTGTACTAGATGATTTATGCTTAAACATAAAAGTATGTGGTCTAGAAAAAGATGACAAACACTCACTAAGTGAATTAATAGATGGAGACACTCTAACATCCTACAAAATAAACAAAAGAAGCAACATATTTTATCTACTAACAAGAATAAGTGATGAAGTACACAGATTTACAATTAATTATCATAGACAAATTAGAAGTAAAGGTTCAATTAGTAGTGTACTAGATGAAGTTGAAGGAATAGGTGCAAGAAGAAAAAAAGAACTATTAAAAAAATATGGAAGCCTCAAAAAAATAAAAGAAGCATCCATAGAAGAACTAAAAGAAATATTACCAGAAAATGTAGCAAATAATCTACACAATTATTTAGAAATTTTCAACAAAGACAAAGAGTAACAAATAAGATATTTAAAAATTATGGAAAATAATGTATAATAAAACTGTGATAGTATGAATGAATTAGAAATTAACAGTTTTTTAACTTGTGATTATATATACCTTCCTTATGATAATAAGGATGAAATAAATCTTAGAAGTACTGGTATGATTTACAAAAACGACCACATGTCAAACTATAAAAACAAAAAACAATATAGTCCAGTATCTGGTAAAGCATATGGTTTAAGTAGTATAAATACTATTAATGGAAATATTAATGTATTAATAATAGAAAATGACTTTAAAGATAAAACATTTAAAAAACTTATCTCAGTAAAAGACATATACGAGTTAGAAAAAAAGAAAATATTAGAACTAACTGAAAACATAGGAGTAGCAAACAATCTAACCCTAGTTTTATCATACGATAATAACTTTGACATAAAAGATGAATACTTATTAAAAGATAATATAAAAGAAATACTAGAAACTCTAAACATAATAGATCAAAACTATGAAGGCTTAACAGTTAAAATAAGACTTAATAAAAGAGACATATTAAGTTATCAAACATTATTTAGTTATTTAGGAACTTATCCTAATATAGAAATAGAATTTAATAAAACAGATGACAATGAAACATGCATATCCATATATGATGTACTTGATATATATAATAAATTAAAAAATAGAAACTTTAGAGACTACATATATCTATCAGTAAAATCAAACTCTAATATAACAGTTGTAAAAACTAAAAGAAACTCTAATTTAAAAGACTTATTAGTACATCTAAACATAATGAGCACTAACATACTAATAAATGAAAAACTAAAAATTGAAAATGCAAACTTTCTTTTAGATGAAAATATAAAAACAGTTAACATATATTAGTGTCAAGTTTAATGGAAAATATACATTATAATAATAATACTTGTTATAATGATATTATAAAATAAGGACGAAAGGTGGTGGAATAAATGAGTTGGTTCAAAAGACTATTTCCTTGGTTATAATTTAAGGTAACCATCACCAGGGGGTTTTAATTTTTTTAGAGGAGTATTTATGAATAACTTTAACAAACTTATAAAAGGCGCAGGAGTATTCTTACTTTATATACTTGTTCCATATGTAATAAATATGTTTTTACCAAGTATAACTAAAAGTAATACTACTGAACTAATAATAAGACTTACATTAATGTTTTTATTACTTTTATTTTTTATTTTACTTTATAAAGATGACATAATAAGAGATATAAAAGCATTCAAAAAGACATTTTTGTCAATAATTGGAAAATCTATAATATATTTTGCCATACTAATCGCAGGATTTGGCATAATCTCAGCCCTGCTACTAATAGTATACCCAGATTTTATGTATACAAACTCAAGTATTATAGATTCACTACTAAAAGAAAATTTTATAGTAATGATTATTTATGTATTTATAATAAGTTTATTTACTGAACAAATAGTATTTAGAAAAGTATTTAAAGATATTCTAGTTAACAAATATTTCTTCATAATCTTTTCAGGTATAATATATGGAGTATTCCAAGTAGGGTATCATGTAACAACTTTAAATGAATTATTTACCATAATACCATTCGCATTCGCGGGAATAATATTAAGTACATCATACGAAAAAACAGATAATATTATAACTCCTTGTCTCGTATATTTATTCTATGATTTATTCTTACTTATAGGGAGTTTAGCTTAAGAAAGGGCTTAAATATGAAAAAGAATTGGAGTTTAGTATTAATATCTATATTAGTAATTATTATAAGTGCACTTATATTTTATATCGTTAAAACAAATGCCAAAGATAAAGATCCAGTAAATGACAAAAACTTAGTCGCATCTGACACTTTAGTTAATATAACTAAATCAGAAACAAAAGACGAAATAATATATGAGGTAACTGATAATAGAAAAAACTTAAAATATAGTTGGACATTTAATAAAGATGAGAGTCTCATGAAAGCATTAAAAGATTCCATGGAAATAGATATGAGTCTTAAATTAGAAGTATTAACTAAATTAGATAACGAAAAACTAAACTCAATAACTAATGATGATAAACTAATAATATCATTTGAACATCATGGAGAATTACCTACAAAAGCAAAAGTTAGAATAAATGTAAGAGATTCATATAAAGATGGAGAATTATTATACTTATATTATCTAAATGAAGAAAAAAATCAAATAGAATATATAGATAGTAAAATACCAGTAAAAAATGGATATGTAGAATTTGAAATAACACATTGTTCAGATTATTTCTTAACCGCTTCCATAGTACAAGATGCAGTAAATAATCCTAAAAATGTAAATCTAATAATAATAGTAATGGTTATAGTTATAATAGTACTTATAGGTGCTACACTATTCCAAAATAAAAAATAATTGATAAATGAGTTTAATACTTGCTTATCAATCTTTTTTTATAATAATTTTTATACCATTCTTATTACAAATTTCTAATAAATCTTTAAATTTATAATTTAATCGTCCACTTTCTATAGACTTAGACCAATCTTCCGTTTTCTTTAAATCCTTTGAAATCTCTGCATGAGTTTTATTTGTTGCTTGTCTAACAAATTTATATACGTCATTATGTTCATAATCATTAGCAATAAAATTCATAGTATTCTCCTTACAATTTCATTATAACTTAGTATTTTTTTATTTATTATTTAGTGTATTGACATTACACCAGAACCTTTGTTATACTTTTTAAGTAGAGTGTATTGTAGTTACACCAAAGGAGTAAAGAAGTATGAGAAGTAAGAAGTATGCAGTTTATACAATAGTAATGTTATTAATAATAGTAGGTATAGGAGTCAGTTATAGTTATTTTGTTAGTACTAATAGTATTAACAAAAAAGAAATAAATATAAGTTCAAAGAAAATAGCCATAGTTTTTACAGATACAGTTGAATTAGCTGAAACATCTATTGAACCAGGATGGAGTACATCTAAAAGTTTTTCAGTTGAGAATAAAAGCAAAGATAGTTTTAACTATAATATAGTTATAAAGAATTTAATTAATACTTTTGTAACAGAAGGATTTTTACAATATAAGATAACATCTGATTCAGGATATAATATGACTGAATATATGGACGTACCAAAAAGTGCTGAAAGAAAAGATGTAACATTAGTTTATGACATAGATATAGAAGTTGGAGTAAAGCATGAATATACAATAGAGTTTATATATAGAAATAGTGAAGAAGATCAAAGTGTAGATATGGGAAAAGAGTTTGGAGGAACACTAGCGATAGTAGAAGGAAGTGTAGATCCAAATAAGTTTTATAGTATAACTTTAAATATGGAGAATGGAATAATAACCGGAGAAAATCCAAAAGAAACAATAAAAAATGGAAATGTAAGTTTTGATTATACATTAAATGAAGGATATAATTTAGGAAGTTTAAGTTGT
>CAOJDZ010000055.1 GCA_948433815.1 uncultured Clostridia bacterium | reverse complement strand
AACAGAAGGTGGAAAAGATGTATACTATTTTGCTGGAAATGCACAAAATAACTGGGTAAAGTTTGGAAAAGATCAAGATGGAGCAGACCTGTATTGGAGAATAATAAGAACCAATGAAGATGGAGGAGTAAGACTACTATATATAGGCCCTGATAAAGCAACAACAAATGCATTCATAAAAATAGATGGAAAATATATGAGTGGAGGAAGTAATACAACAGGAATGTATAATAGTCAACACGATGACACTATGTATGTAGGATATATGTATGGAACAATAGGAAGTCTATCAAGAAATAGAAGAAATACAACAAGTGCACCAATAAAAACAGTAACAGATAAATGGTATAGTAAAACAATAAACGTTAAAACAGATGGAACATATACATATGATAAATATGTTTCAGAGACAGCAATCTACTGTAATGATAGGGCAGGAGAGAATTATTCTTCAAGTGAAGCAATGTTCTATGCAGCAAATTTTAGAATACCTAAAAATCCATCATATAAATGCGGAAATGATCCAAATAGAAATTTGTATACAGATGCAAGTAATGCAGATAAGTTCACAAAATCAAGTACAACAGGAAATGGACAACTAACATATCCGATAGCTCAGATAACAGTAGATGAAATAGCATTTGCGGGGGGCAAATATGGAACTAATGCACCAGCATGGTATTACTACAATTCAACAGGAGGGAGTGCGGTGGGCTCTGGCATGTGGTGGACAATGAGTCCTAAGTTCGCTAACAACGACGTCGATGTGTTTGTGTTTTCTGTGTACGGGTCAGGTCGCCCTGGCTACTTGAGCACATATAATGTCTGGGACTCGTATCCTGGCGTTCGTCCAGTCTTATCTCTAAAATCATGTGTAACATATGTAAGTGGAGATGGTTCACCAAATAATCCATATACAGTAAGCTTAAATAGTACATGTAGTAACGCAGAAAATTAATCTCCTTTGTATGGTCATAAAATCACTGATTTTACCTTGAAAATGTGTAAATAAAGTGTTATAATTTGTCATAGAAACGAAGGGAGGGAAGATAAGATGACTCGTGTAGAAGTAAAGAATGGTAACATTGAGAATGCTTTAAAAAGATTCAAAATTAAAGTACAACGTAGTGGTGTCCCTTCTGAAATGAAAAAAAGAAAAGAATACTCTAAGCCAGGAGTAGTTAGAAGAGAAGCAAAAAAAGAAGCAATAAAGAACGCTAAAAGAAATAATAGAAAACATAGAGACTAAGGAGGCCTTTAGTTATGTTGTATGAAAAAATTAATGAAGCTATGAAAGAAGCTATGCGTGCTAAAGATAAAGAAACTTTAAGCACAATTAGACTTTTAAAAAGCGCTATAGATTTAGCTAGAATAAATGGAAAGACTAGAGAAGGAGAATGTCCTGACGAATTAGTAATTGAAGTTGCTAGCAAGCAAGTAAAAACTCATAAAGAATCTATAGAAGAATTTAGAAATGCTGGAAGAAATGATCTAGCAGAAGCTTTAGAAAAAGAAGTAAAAATTATAATGGCTTATTTACCTGAACAATTATCTGGAGAAGAAGTAGAAGAAGAAATAAATAAAATCTTTGATGAAGTAAAACCTGAAGGTAAAAAAGATATGGGTAAAATAATGAAAGAAGCAAATGCTAAATTAAAAGGTAAAGCAGATTTCAAATTAGTAAGTGAGATAGTAAATAAAAAATTAGGTGCATAAAGCACCTTTTTGAATTAATATTAATTTTTTCTTGATTTTTTAAAATCATTATGTTATTATATAGCGCAAATGGAGATATTCCATTTTTTTCATTTAAAAATATAGTAATTCTTGATTATTATTTTATAAGTTCTTAAATGTCGTTATAACCTTTATTTATAAGTTTTTGTGCTATTTTTACTTTTAGAAGATAATTATATATTTTTATAATTCCTTATATTTTTGTTTTCAAAAGTAGTAAAATAGTAGTAAATATTTAGCGCTTATTTTATATTAATTTAAATTAATAAACAAAAAATTACTGGTTATAAAGTAATTATCCCAATAATTTTTATTAATTCTTACTTTTGTTAGATATAGTTTAGATTAATTTTCTAATACCTTTTTCTTGTTCAACCTAACAGATAAATTCACACTTTCTGGCAATTTCATTTTTATATGTCCTTGTTTAAACCATAAAACATCTCTTAATGAATTCATTTTGAAGTCAAGCGATTCGTGTTGTGATACCATATCCATATTCTCTATTCTTTCTTCTGGCGTCATAGAATTAAATCTTTGTGCAATATTATTTTGTTCTTCTGCAATACTTTGAACTAATGCAATAATTTCTTCTTCTGAAAAATCTTTAACTTCATTATAATTTATCATCCAATCAATGCCTTTAAAAAATTCAATTTCTTCTGGTTCTTCAAACGTAACAAATTCATATCTATTGCTATCATCAACAATAACGGTGACATTACCAAAGGCTTTCATAAATATAGATGCTGGTATTACTAGATCAGTTTGATTCATATAGGCAATATCATTTTTTTGAACATATGCAGCATTATCAGTAATTATTTTCATATACAAATACCTCCTTAAGTAGTTGATATTATATCACAAGTTTTTAAATAATTAAATAATTTCGAAAGGAGACTTCATTTAAAAGTAGTAAATTGGTAGAACAATATTATTAAAAATTTATATGCTCCCAAAAATACACACTTTATACCAAAATTCAAAACTTTTGATTTAAAATGCTTGACTTTATAAAAAGCATATTGTATCATTGATTCATAAGAACTTGTACCATGAAACACGTTTTAGGACGTAAAGTCTAGGGCTTAAGCACTGTGACATCATGGCAAAAGTTCTTTTTTTTATTTTTTATAAAAAGTTTTAACTTCTAAATTATGACTCTTAAAAGAAATATACATAATTAAAGTATAATTAACGTTTTCATATAATTTATTAAACTCTAATATTTTTACTTTATTATAATTAATTGAAAATTTCAAACTATCAAAATGTCTAACAATATAAGGAATTAAATAATAATCAGCATCCGTAACAGCGATTTGTTTTCTTAATCTTTCCTTAATTGGATCCGCATGCCTCTTAAAGATATGTTTAAAAGAACCAACAGGTAAGGATAAATTAAAATTCTTTAAATCATAATGACAAAACCTTGAAATATTTTTGGCATTTTCTTCATCAATTTTGCCATAGTAAAATTTCTCATTATTAGATAAAACATTTCTACTAAACTTAATAAACTTTTCTATATCTTTTTCTTTTCTAAGAATAGAAACTTTACCATTGCTAAAATTTTTCGCTTCTCGCTTAGAATAACCTTTTAACCCCTCTAAAACATTAGGCCTTAAGAACTCACAAAATTCACTCTCACCCAAATAAATAACCTCGTCTAAAAACATATCATAAAACATAAAAATTCCTCCTTTAGTATACCCATCATAATACAAACACAATTGTTTGTCAATACACAAATAAAACATTCTTTCGTGTATTTTACATATTTAATTTATAACTAAAATAAAATCTAAAAGCATAAAATTACTAGGTGATAAATGTGCTAAATAACTTAACAACTTTCCTTGGTAACGAAGACTACAGAATAAGTATTTTAAATAACGGAATTCATATACTAAACTACAAAAGCATAGTAGACATTACTGAAACAGAAGCTTTAATAAAAATAGATAAAAAACTTATAAAAATAACTGGTAATAATTTTAGATTAACTAAACTAGACAAAAAAGAATTACTAATTTATGGACAAGTAAAAAAGGTGAGTGTAAATGAACACTAGTCTAATACAAATAAAAATAAAAAATGAAAAATATGAAAGTATTATTAAAACACTTATTAGTAAATCTATTTATTACCAGGATCTCGTAGTAAAAGAAAATGAAATATTATTAAAAATAAATAAAGAAGATTATAAATACTTAAGTCACAAATACAAAGAAACTGTAATTCTTAAATATTTAGGAATAAACAGATTTTTAGCATTCATAAAAAAACATTACATTTTACTTTTAAGTTTCATTTTTACTTATATAGTTCTTTTAGTACTATCTAATATAATATTTAATATAGAAATAATTTCAAATAACACAGAATTAAAAAGAGTAATCACGCTTTACTTAGAAGACTATGATATTAAAAAATACAAATTTATGAAATCAAATAAAGAACTAGACAAAATAAAGAAAAAAATACTTGAAGAAAATAAAAACACTTTAGAATGGATAGAAATAGAAAGACTAGGCACATCCTATGTAATAAATTTAACAGAAAGAGTAATAAATGAAATCCCGAATGAAGACACCTTAACAGACATAGTCGCAAAAAAAGATGCACTTATTACTTATATAGTAACAAAACAAGGCACAACATTAAAAGAAGTAAATGAAATAGTAAAAAAAGATGAAATAATAATCACAGGAAACATAATAAAAAATGAAGATATAGTAGACACAGTAAAAGCAAAAGGAGAAGTTTACGGAGAAGTTTGGTACACAGTAACAACAACAGTCCCATATAATCATGTAGAATATATGAGTACTGGAGAAAAAATAAATCACATATATATAGATTTATTCGGTAAAAAAATCACATTAATGGGTAAATATGACACCAAAGAATCTTTAAATGAAACCAGTGTTTTAATAGACAAACCATATCTATTCTTTAAAGTTATGAAAGAAGAAAAAAACTTATATAAATATGTACAAAAAAATCTAACAGAAGATGAAGCATATGAAGAAGCCTTAAAACGCTCAGACAAAAGTATTACAGATAAATTAAACAAAGACGAATACATTATAGATAAAAAAGTTTTGAAAATTAACAAGTATAGTAGTAAAATAGAACTAGAGATATTTTATAAGGTTTATGAAAATATTGCTAGCGAAAAAGAAATAACTTTTCCTGAACCAGAAGAAGGAGAATAAAAATGGTAAAAACTGCTGTATTTGATTTATTAGAAGGAGCTTGGCCAACTTTAGTAATCTTTCTAGTAATAGTTATAATAATGAGATTATTTTATTTAAAAAATGCAAATAAAAGATTAATATTTCATGAAGAACTTCTATTACTAGCATTCATTACGTATATACTTTTACTTTTTGAACTTGTAACAAGTAGAGATGTGTATATTGGCGGAACAAACTTAGTACCTTTTAGAGAGATTTTTAGATATCCTATAGGTAGTGAAAACTTCTATAGACAAGTAGCGGGAAATATCATTTTATTCATGCCATTTGGATTTTTTGCTACATATTATACTAGAGTAAACAAATTTAGAAGTATTTCTTTAATAACATTCTTAGTAAGTCTAACTATTGAAACAGTACAAAAGTTTATTGGAAGAAGTTTTGATATAGATGATATAATGCTAAATGTTTTAGGTGGAGTCTTAGGATTTTTAATATATGTAGCACTAGACGCTATAAGAAAGAAACTTCCTTCATTCTTCCAAAAAGATGCATTTTATAACTTCTTATCAATAGTAGTACTTGGTGTAATGATATTATACTTTTTAGGAATAATAGAATTTAATTGGTGAAAATATGAATTATGAAATAACAAATTTAACAGAAAAACAAATAGATACTAAATTAATAGAAAATGTAATAGAAGAAACTAGTAATTATTTGAGTGTAGAAGAGTCTTTA